>JAYRTK010000025.1:0-18538 GCA_041919595.1 Lysobacteraceae bacterium | reverse complement strand
TAACGCTTGCCTTTGGCGGTTTTGCGATCGCCTTTACCCATGACGGACTCCTGGATCTGCTGAAATGATGAGCGGGTGACGGATTGCCCGGCGCTGCGCCCGGAAGCGCCATACGGGCCGAAAAACGGCCCCGGCGCCGGTTCGGCGCGGGGCACGGGGGCGCAAAGCCTAGCAGATCAGGGGGCGCAGGTCGCGTCGCAGGGCCCGGAATGGGCGAATTCGCGGCTGAGGCGCAGATTCGCCAGGTGCGCCAGCGCCACCAGACAGCCGCCGATGGTCATCGCCACCGCATGCGGCAGCACCGAATGGTGCAGCGGCGGGTACAGCACGCCGACCCAGACCACCAGCAGCCCCGGAACCAGCAGCGCGAGCGCATGCATCGCACGGTGACGACGATAGCCGGTGATCAGCGCCACCAGCCCGAGCACCGTGGCGAACACCGCGAAGCCTTCCTCGAAGTACTCGTTGAGCGCGCTGGCGATGCCGAACGCCGGCAACAGCGCGATGACGACCGGAAGCAGCGCGCAGTGCGCCGCGCACAGCAGCGACGCGACGACACCGACGCGATCGGCCTTGTGCAGGGTGCGGGGGCGCTGGGGCGTGACGTCGGGCATGACTTCCGGGGGGTGTGATCTTTGACTGAAACATTATAACATTTCTGGGTCGATCATCAGTGTACCTCCAAAGCCATGCCCGATTTGCCGCGTTCCGCGTCCGTCCGTCGCCTCGCACCACGGACCCGTCTTTTCGCTGCGGTCTCCCTGGCGCTCGTCCTCGGCGCGCCCGTCCTGGCCCTGGCCCAGGACAGCGCCGGCAAGGACCCCCGCCACGACGAGGCCCAGGAACTCGACCGGGTGGTGGTGACCGCCAGCCCGCTGCGCCAGACCGCGGAAGAACTGAGCCAGCCCGTGGACGTGCTCACCGGCGAATCGCTGGATCGGGCCCGATCGGCCACCCTCGGTGAGACCCTCGATGGTCTGGCCGGGGTGCAGACCTCGAACTTCGGCGCCGGCGTCGGCCGGCCGATCATCCGCGGCCTCGACGGCCCGCGCGTGGGCGTGCTCTCCGGCGGCCTGGGCAGCCAGGACGTTTCCACGATCAGTCAGGACCATGCGACTGCGATCGAGCCCTTCCTCGCCGACCAGATCGAAGTGCTGAAGGGCCCGGCCACCCTGCTCTACGGCAGCGGCGCGATCGGCGGCGTGGTCAACCTCGTCGATGGGCGGATCGCGGAACGCGCACTGGAAGAACCGGTCCGCGGTCGTGCCGAACTGCGCTTCGACAGCGTCAACCGCGGCCGCACCGCGATGGCCCGCGTCGATGCCTCCGCTGCGGACGGCGCCCTCGTCCTGCACGCCGACGGCGTGTATCGCGACCAGGACGATTACGACACGCCGGACGGCGAACAGCGCAACAGCTTCGTCGAAACCCGCACCGGGGCGCTCGGTGTTTCCTGGATCGGCAGCGACGGGTTCCTCGGCGTCTCCGCCTCGCGCTACGACAACCGCTATGGCAATCCCGGTGAACCCGGCGATGCCGCCGCGGGCGAACCCGGCGTCTCGCTGGACATGCTGCAGGACCGTTTCGAGGTGAAGGCGGGCGTGAACCGCGACCTCTGGATCTTCGACGGCCTGCGCTTCGGCTTCGCGCATACCGCTTACGAACACACCGAATTCGAGGGTGCCGACGTCGGCACCCGCTTCGTCAACGACGCCGACGAAGGCCGGCTCGAAGTCACCCATCGGGCATTCGGCGCATGGACCGGCGCGCTCGGCTTCCAGGCCAGCGATCGCGGCTTCGAGGCGATCGGCGACGAAGCGTTCGTGCCGCGCACCCGGACCCGCGCGCAGGGTCTGTTCTGGATGGAACACGGCCAGTGGGATGCGTTCCAGGTCGATGTCGGCGTGCGCGCCGACCGCGTGCGCACCGATGCGGCGGGCCGGCCGCGACGCAGTTTCACGCCGCTCAGCCTGTCGGCCGGCGCGCTGTGGCGCATCGACGACGCCTGGCGCCTGAGCGTGAATCTCGATCGCGCCGAACGCGCGCCGGCGGAAGAAGAGCTGTTCGCCGACGGTCCGCACGTGGCCACCGCGTCCTACGAGATCGGCGACGACACGATGCGCGAAGAGCGCGCGAACCAGATCGAGGTCGGTCTGCACTACCACGGCGAACGCTTCGACGCGAAGGCGGCGATCTATCACAACCGTTTCGACGGCTTCATCTACCTCGTCGACACCGGACTGTCCACGGTCCCGGATCCCGGCGAGGACCCGCTGCCGATCCGGCAGTGGACCCAGGACGACGCGACGTTCCGCGGCATCGAAGCGGAAGTCGTCGCCCACCTGATCGACAACGAGCGCGGCCGGCTCGACCTGCGCGCCTTCGGCGACCACGTCCGCGGCGAACTCGACAACGGCGGCAACCTGCCGCGGATCGCGCCCTCGCGCTTCGGCCTGGATCTGAACTGGGAAACCGATCACTGGCGCGCCGATCTCGGCGCGACCCGTGTGCAGCGTCAGGACGACGTGGCCGCGGGCGAAAGCGAGACCGCGGGCCACACCCTGGTCGATGCCCACTTCGCGTGGCACTGGGACATCGAGCGCTACGGCTGGGAGGTCTTCCTCGACGGCCGCAATCTCGGCGATGCCGATGCGCGCGTCCACACCTCGTTCCTGAAGGACAACGTGCTGCTGCCCGGACGCAATTTCAGCGCCGGCGTCCGTCTGTTCTTCTGATCGTCACATCCGGTCGCCAGACTGCCGCGACCGTCACCGCGCCCCCGCACCCGCCGCACCGCTGTCCACTCTCTCCCGGACAGCGACTGCGGCGGGTGCACTTACATCCGCGCCGGGCCACGGGCCCGCGATGGAACACTGCAGCGGCATCGGCGACGCTTGCGGCCGCGATCGCGGCATGGGTTCATGACGGCCCTGCCCCCGCGGTACCGCACGCATGCCACGCCACCTCCCGCCCATCGGTTCCAGGCGCCGTCGCCCGTTGCGGCATTCCGCATGAACGACACCGCACAGCAGCCCGCGATGCCGCGTTACTGGCCGCTGGTCATCGCCGCGACCGCGACCCTGCTGGTCACGATGGGCATCCGCCAGTCGCTGGGGCTGTTCGTGCGCCCCATCGGCGCCGACACCGGACTGGGCATCGCCGAGATCAGTTTCGCGCTGGCGGTCGGGCAATTCGTCTGGGGGGCGGTGCAGCCGCTGTTCGGGGCGCTCGCCGACCAGCGTGGGCCGGGCCGCGTACTGGTCGCCGGTGGACTGCTGCTGGTCGTCGGCACCGCGCTCACGCCGTGGCTGGCATCGTCGCCGATGGGCCTGATGTTCGGTCTCGGCGTGCTCGCCGCGGCCGGCGCGGGCGCGGGCAGTTTCTCGATCCTGATCGGCGCCACCGCGCGGCATGTGCCGCTGCAGAAACGCTCGATGGCGGCCGGCGTGATCAACGCCGGCGGCTCGCTCGGGCAATTCCTGTTCGCGCCGTTCGTGCAGGCGATGATCGCCGCCTTCGGCTGGGCCGCCGCGATGTGGGGGCTGGCGGCTTCGGCGCTGGCCACGCTGCCGCTGGCCTGGCCGCTGCGCCGACGCGAAGCGCCCGTCGCCGTGCATGCCGCAGACCAGGACACCGGGCTGCGCGCGCAACTGGCCGTCGCGCTGCGCGACCGCAGCTACTGGTGCCTGCACATCGGCTTCTTCACCTGCGGCTTCCACATCGCGTTCCTGGTGACCCATCTGCCGACCGAGATCGCGCTCTGCGGCCTGCCCGATCGCGTGTCGGCGATGTCGCTGGCGCTGATCGGCCTCTTCAACGTCGCCGGCAGTCTGGCCGCGGGCTGGCTGGGCGGCCGCTATCGCATGAAGCACCTGCTGGCGCTGATGTACGCGAGCCGCGCGGCGATGGTCGCGATCTATCTGGCCTCGCCGCCGACGCCGATCGTCTTCTACGCGTTCGCCGCGGGCCTGGGCCTGACCTGGCTGGCGACGGTGCCGCCCACCGCGGGGCTGGTCGGCAAACTGTTCGGCCCGCGCTATCTCGGCACGCTGTTCGGACTCACTCTGCTGTCGCATCAGATCGGCGGGTTCGCCGGCGCGTGGTTCGGCGGACTGGCGATGGCGCACTTCGGCGATTACACGTGGATGTGGTACGCCGACATCGTGCTGGCGCTGCTGGCCGCGGCGGCGAATCTTCCGATCCGCGAGGCGCGGCCGATGCCGGCGCCCGCTCCGGCGCGCTGAACAGACGCGCTGAACCGCTGCGTCGGCGCAACGCGGCGGCCATCCCAGGAGAGACGTCAGTCAGCCGATCTGCGCGCAGCGCGCGCACACACCATGGACTTCCAGCGTCTGCGCCTGCGGCACGAATCCGAGCGCGCGCGCCTTTTCGTCGAGCAGGGCGACGATGCGCTCGTCCTCCAGTTCCACCGCGCTGTGGCAGCGGTCGCAGATGAGGAACGGCACCGAATGCTGCCGGGTGCTGGGGTGGTGGCAGGCGACGAACGCGTTGACCGATTCGAGCTTGTGGATGAAGCCGTTCGCGAGCAGGAAATCCAGCGCGCGATAGACCGTGGGCGGTGCGGCGGCGCCGGCACCATCGTCGTCGCCGGACTCGACGCCGCGCTGCTTGCCGGCGCGGATGCGGTCGAGCAGGTCGTAGGCCTTGATCGGCTTGCCGTGATCGGCGATCAGGCCCAACACCCGCGCCCGGATCGGCGTCAGACGCAGCCCGCGCTCGCGACAGGCCCGTTCGACCGCCGCCACGAAGCTGGCCGCGTCGTCGACGTGATGCGAGGGATCGGTACAGGCGTGCGGCGAGGTCGACATCCCGGGATGATGGCGCCGGCGACCGGCGGACTCAAGCCGCCGCGCCGGCCCGCCGCATTCAGACGGTGATCTTCGCCAGGGCCGCGTCGATCCGCGCCACCGCCTCGCCCTGCCCCGCCAGATACACCGTATGCGAGATGTCCGGGCTGACCTGGGTGCCGGTGATCGCCACCCGCATCGGCTGCGCGACCTTGCCCATGCCGACACTCAGCGCCTCGGCGGTGGCGTGCAGCGCAGCGCTCACGGTCTCCACGGTCCACGCCGGCAGGGCGGCGAGCCGGTCGCGGGCATCGGTCAGCGCTGGCGCGGCCTCGGGTTTCAGATGCTTGGCCACCGCCGCCTCGTCGTAGCACGCGAGGGGCTGGAACCACACCGCCGCGCGCTCGGCCATGTCCTTCAGCGTCTGCACGCGGTCGCGCAGTGCGATCACGATGTCGACCGGCTTCGGCCCCTTCGCGAGGTCGTAGCCGGCATTTTCCAGGTGCCAGACCAGATGTTTCGCCACCGCTTCCGGATCGTCGCTCTTGAGGTACTGCTGGTTCAACCAGCCGAGCTTGGCCATGTCCAGGCGCGAGGCCTTGGGATTCACGTCCTTCAGCTCGAACAGGCGGATCATCTCGTCGAGCGTGAAGATCTCCTGGTCCCCATGCGACCAGCCCAGACGCACCAGATAGTTCAGCAGCGCATGCGGCAGATAGCCGGCATCGCGATAGCCCATCACGTCGGCGGCGCCGGTGCGCTTGGACAGCTTGGCGCCCTCCTCGTCGAGAATCATCGGCAGGTGCGCGAAATTCGGCACCGGAGCGCCCAGCGCGCGGTAGATATTGATCTGCCGCGGCGTGTTGTTGACGTGATCGTCGCCGCGCACCACATCGGTGATGCCCATGTCGATGTCGTCGACGACGACCGCGAAGTTGTAGGTGGCGTAACCGTCGGAACGGAAGATCACCAGATCGTCGAGTTCGTCGTTCGCGATCTCGATCCGGCCCTTGACCAGATCGTCCCATGCGACCGCGCCGCCGACCGGATTGCGGAAGCGGATCACGCGGTTCGGATCGTCGCGCCAACCGGCGTCGGCATCGCGGTACGCGCCGTTGTAGCGCGGCTTCTGCTTCGCGGCCAGCGCGGTCTCGCGCATGGCTTCGAGTTCTTCCTTGGTCTCGTAGGCGTAGTACGCGGTGCCGGCGGCGACCATCGCCTCGGCGACTTCGCGATAGCGGTCGAGGCGATGGGTCTGGTAGATCGGGCCCTCGTCGTAGTTCAGGCCGAGCCAGTCCATCGCGTCCAGGATCGCGTCGATCGCGGCCTGGGTGCTGCGCTCGCGGTCGGTATCCTCGATCCGCAGCACGAACTTGCCACCGGCATGGCGCGAGGCCAACCAGCAATACAGCGCGGTGCGCGCGCCGCCGATGTGCAGGTAGCCGGTCGGGCTGGGGGCGAAGCGGGTACGGATGGTCATGGCGGGAATCGGACGCGGAAAGCGGCGATTTTACCCCACCCCGGTGCCCGGACCGGGCACCCGTCCGTGCCCGCCACTACAATGCCCGCCCATGACGACCCTGTTCATCTCCGATCTTCACCTCGACCCCGAACGCCCGGAGGTCACCCGCCTGTTCGGCGACTTCATCGACGGCGAGGCCCGGCAGGCCGAAGCCCTGTACATCCTCGGCGATCTGTTCGAGGCCTGGGTCGGCGACGACGATCCGTCCGACACCGGCGCGTTCGTGATCGCGAAACTGCGAGGATTGGCCGATGCCGGCGTGCCCGTGTTCTTCCAGCATGGCAACCGCGATTTCCTCGTCGGCAAGGCGTTCGCCCGCCGCGCGGGCGTCCGGCTGCTGCCGGAACACGCGGTCGTGCCGTTGTACGGCGAACCGGTGCTGCTGATGCATGGCGACACGCTCTGCACCGACGATCTCGCCTACCAGGCCTTCCGCGCGCAGACCCGGCACCACGACTGGCAGGCACGGTTCCTCGCCCAGCCGCTGGCCGCGCGTCTCGCGTTCGCCGCGCAGGCCCGCGCTGCCAGCCGCGAGCGGCAGCAGGCGCTGAAGAGCGACGACCACGCGCAGTTCGAGACCATCACCGACGTCTCGCCGACAACGGTCCACGAGACACTGGCACGTTACGGCGTGAGCACCCTGATCCACGGCCACACCCATCGCCCCGCGATCCACGATCTGGACGTGAATGGCCGGGTCTGCCGGCGCATCGTGCTCGGCGACTGGTTCACGCGGGGAACGGCCGCGCGGGGATCGGTGCTGCGGGTCGATGCGCAGGAGGCTGTGCTGTCGGCGTTGCCGATGTAGGCTCGACGGCGGAACGCCGCCCATTCCGCACGCGGGAGCCGGAACATGTCCGCCTCCTTGCGCAGCGTGATCGCCCTGTGCGTCCTGTCCGCCGCCTGCACGCCGGAAGGCGAACCGATGCCGATCGGTGGACGCACGGCCCGGATCCACGAGGGGCCGATCGACGAGGCCGCGACCGATCTTCGGCGCGCAGCGATCCCGGACAGCCTGCGGTACGCGCTGGCGGACGATCGGGAACAAACGCTGCGACGGGAGATTTCAGGCCTGCGCGAGCGCGAAGGTCGGGCGTTCGCGAGGGTCTATCCGCACATGCCGACGAGTGCCGGGCCGGGATCAGCCCGACGCCGCGACCGCGCTCTGCAATGCCGCCAACTCATCCGCGCTGAACCCCGCGGCGCTGCGCGCATCGAGATTGAACGGGCCGTGGAGCACGCCGCGACCGTATTCGGCCAGCAGTCGACGGAAGGTGGATTCGGGTTCGACGCCTTCGCGCGCGCAATGCCAGCGATACCAGCGCGATCCCGCGGCGACGTGGCCGATTTCCTCGCGCAGGATCACATCGAGAATGTCCGCGGTGGCATCGTCGCCAAGCTGGCGCAGCTTCACGATCATCGCCGGGGTCACGTCCAGGCCGCGCGCCTCCAGCACCCGCGGCACCAGCGCCATCCGTTCCAGCGCACTGTGCGCAGTCTTTTCGGCCATTTCCCACAGCCCGTTGTGGGCATGGAAATCGCCGTAATCACGACCGAATTCATTGAGACGCGCGCGCAACAGCACGAAATGCCGCGCCTCGTCGTGCGCGATCCGGGCCCAGTCGGCGTAGTACGCGGGCGGCAGACCGCGAAAGCGATAGACCGCATCCCAGGCCAGATCGATGGCGTTGAATTCGATGTGCGCGATCGAATGGATGAACGCCGCGCGCCCCTCGTCGCTGCCGAAACCGCGTCGCGGCAGCTCGCGCGGATGCACCAGCGTCGGGCGCTCGGGACGACCGGGCATGCGGATCGGTTCGGGCGGCGGCGCGTCTTCATCGATCACGAGTTCGCCACGCGCGAAGGCTTCGGCGGTCGACAACGTCAGCGCGACCTTGTCGTCGGGCGTCGCGGCACGCAGGCAGGCGTGAGCGGCGGCGAAGAGAGATCGACTAATCATTTCACCAGCGACGAGACGGCGACGCCCCTCGGGCGACAAGCGAATGAAGCCGCCAGGCGAGACACATCAGCGAACCGGGATCTTCCGCCATCGACGGCAGCTGTTCGGATTTCCAAAAATATCGTAACTATGATCATCCCGACCGTTTCCCTCAACCAAATCCGGGAACTCGTCGAGCAATGCGGACAATTGCTGATGCACGATCTTGAATGGCTCGTCGCCGTCGCAATACGTCGACAAAGCATCGACGTAGCCGGGCTGATCGTATTGCGCCAAACGCAGGATGAATTCATGGCTGTTGAACTCGTCATTCATCATGCCAATGACGACTCGGTAATGCTCACGCAAACGGCCAAAATCATGCCTTCCCATGCAATCCGCCTCCAGGCTAAAGCACCTAAATATTGCAGACGACCATCCAGACCGCGGTCAGCCCGCACGCATCGCTCAACCCGCCAAACGCCGCTTCTTCTTCGCCTCGTCCGAGCGCAATTGGCGGATACGCTCGAAATAGCCGGGCTCGATGCCGGTGACGTATTCGCCGTTGAAGCACGAACTGTCGAACCTGCGGCCGGGAAATTTGGGGCCGGCGACCGCGGCTTCGAGATCGACGAGATCCTGGTAGATCAGCCAGTCGCAGCCGAGCAGGTCCTGGATCTCCTGTTCGGTGCGGCCGTGCGCGACCAGTTCCTCGGCCGACGGCATGTCGATGCCGTAGACGTTCGGGTAACGCACCGGCGGCGCGGCGGAGGCGAGATAGACCTTCTTCGCGCCGGCGTCGCGCGCCATCTGCACGATCTGCTGCGAGGTGGTGCCGCGGACGATGGAATCGTCGACCAGCAGCACCACGCGGTTGCGGAATTCCAGCGGAATCGGATTGAGCTTTCGGCGCACCGATTTCGCGCGCTCGCCCTGGCCGGGCATGATGAAGGTCCGGCCGACGTAGCGGTTCTTGATGAAGCCTTCGCGATACTTCACGCCCAGCACGTTCGCGATTTCCAGAGCCGCGTCGCGCGAGGTGTCGGGAATCGGGATCACCACGTCGATGTCGTGATCCGGACGCAGGCGCAGGATCTTCTCGCCGAGGGTGACGCCCATGCGCATCCGCGCCTTGTGCACCGAGATCTCGTCCATCATCGAGTCGGGGCGCGCGAAGTACACGAATTCAAAGATGCACGGCCGCAGCTCGCCTTCGGTGCACTGGCGCGAATGCAGCTCGCCGCGAGGCGTGATTACCATGGCCTCGCCCGGCGCGATGTCGCGCACGCGCTCGAAACCGAGCACGTCCAGCGCGACCGATTCGGACGCGATCGCGTATTCGGTGCCGGCGTCGGAATCGCGGCGCCCCAGCACCAGCGGACGGATGCCGTGCGGATCGCGGAACGCGACCAGGCCGAGGCCCAGCACCACCGTGACCACGGCGTAACCGCCCTTGGCGCGGCGGACCACGCCTTCGACCGCGCGGAACGCGGCATCCGGCGTCAGCACCCGCTGCATGTCCAGTTCGTGCGCGAACACGTTGAGCAGCACTTCCGAATCGGAGTCGGTGTTGACGTTGCGGCGGTCCTGCTCGAACACCTCGCGACGCAGCGTGTCGGTGTTGATCAGGTTGCCGTTGTGCGCGAGCGCGATGCCGAACGGCGAGTTCACGTAGAACGGCTGCGCTTCGTCGCTGCCCTCGCTGCCGGCAGTGGGATAACGGCAATGGCCGATGCCGACGCGTCCCTGCAACAGCGCCATCTCGCTCGGCTTGAATGCGTCGCGAACGAGCCCGTTGCCCTTCACCACGCGCAGCGCGGTGCCGTTGGCGGTGGCGATGCCGGCAGCGTCCTGGCCGCGATGCTGGAGCACGGTCAGGCCGTCGTAGAGCGCTGCCGCGACGTCGGACGTGCCGACGATGCCGAGAATGCCGCACATGTGGTTGACTCCGGAACGCCGGGGCGTTCGTGTTGCGCTGCGAGTGTGTTGCGGATGGAAAATTACGGATGCGGACGCACGATGCCGTCGATCCCGGTCTTCGCCTGGATCTGCGACTTGAGCTGATCGGCCGCGGCGCGGTCGAGCACCGGACCGACGCGCACGCGGGTCAGCTTGCCCTTGTCGGTATCGACGGTTTCGGTGAAGGCGGTGAAGCCGGCGGCGCGCATCTTCTCGCGCATCGCACCGGCCTCGGTGGCGTCGCCGAATGCGCCGACCTGCACCGCGAAACCGACCTTGGCGGCGGCCGGCTGCGTCGCCGGTTTCGGTGCCGGCGGTTTGGCGGGCGTCGGCGCCGGCTTGGTCTCTGCGGGCTTGGCGGCGACCGGTTTGGCCTCGGCCGGCTTGGCGCTGGCCGGTTTGGGCTGCGGCTTCGCCTCGGGTCTGGTCTCCGCCGGCTTGGTCTCGACCGGTCTGGTCTCCGCCGGTTTCGCCGTCGCGACCGGTTTGGCCGGTTCGCCCGGCGCGACCGTGGGCGCCGGGGCCACCGGAGCGGGCTCGGCATCCAGCGCGATGACCCGCACCGGCACGTCGCTGCGGACCTCCAGCGCCTTCACCCGCACGATTTCGGCCTCGGCACGGGTGGCGTAGGGGCCGATCCGGACCCGGAACGCGGGTTTGCCGTTGACGGTGGCGGCCTCGCTGTAGGCAGGCAGGCCGGCCGTCTTCGCCAGACCGACCACGGTCTCGGCGCCCTTCTGGCTGGCGTAGGCACCGAAATGCACGGCGTAGTCGCCGCCGGCGACGCTCGGCGGCAGCGGCGCGGCGGCCGGCGAGGTGACAGGGGCATCGGGATCGACCGGGGCGGCCGGGTCGGACGCTGCCGCCGTCGGATCCGCGGCGGCTGTCGGCGCAGTGGCCGAGGGACGATCCACCGGCGTCGCGTCCATGCCGACCGCGCCGCCCTTGGGCAGTTCGCCCGGCATCACCAGCGGCAGTTCGCGGGTCTCGACATCGCCATCGGGGGCGTCGGGCATCTTCAGCGAGACATCGGACACCCCGCTGTCGGGCGCCGGGCCCTTGACCAGCATCGGCAGGAAGATCACCGCGAGCGCGACCAGCACGGCCGCGCCGATGAGGCGCTGTTTGAGTCCAGTGTCCATCGGCATCCGGAAAGGGAGGAAGCGGGCGAATTATACGCCGCGGTCCCGCCGACCGGCCGGACCGGCGTCGGTCTTCCGCTCAATCCCCGCCAAGCGCCACCAGCGCGGCGGCGGCGGTATGGAAGGAGCCGAACACGAGAATGCGCCCGCCGGGCGCCGTCTCCCGACGGGCCGCGGCCAGCGCATCGGCCACGGACCCGGCGCGCGCGGCGTCCGCCGCCGCGGTGCCGGCCAGACGCACCGCGAACGCGTCCACGTCCTGCCCGCGCGGACCGGCGTCGCCCAGCCCCGCCAGCCACCAGCGGTCGATCCGCCCGGCCAGGGCCTCGACGATGCCGGCGGGATCCTTGTCGCCCAACGCCGCGAACACCGCACAGGTCGGGCCGTCGATCGGCGTCGCCTCCAGCCACGCGACGAGCGCACGCGCGGCCTGCGGGTTGTGGCCCACGTCGACGACGATCTCCACGCCATCGCGCTCGAACCGTTGCAGTCGCGCCGCGACCCGCGCCGTGCGCACGCCTTCGGCGAACGCGGCCTCGGGCAGGGCCTCGGGCAGGGCCCGCAACGCGGCGATCGCGACCGCGGCGTTGCGCCGTTGCACCGGCGCGGCCAGTGCCGGCATCGGCAGTTCGAGTTCGCAGCCGATCTCGCGCCAGCGCCAGTGCGCGTCGTCGCCATCGTCGGACTCGAAGAAGAAATCGCAGCCGATGCGGATCGCGGAGGCACCGATCGCATAGGCATGACCGAGCACGCTCGACGGCGGATCGTCGTCGCCCAGCACCAACGGTTTCCAGGCGCGGGCGATGCCGGCTTTTTCGGCGCCGATGGCCTCGATGGTGTCGCCGAGCCAGTCCTGATGATCGAGGTCGACCGTGGTGATCACCGCCACGTCGGGATCGACGAGATTCACCGCGTCCAGCCGGCCACCGAGCCCCACTTCAAGCACCGCCAGATCGAGATCGCTGCGCGCGAACGACCACAGCGCGGCGAGCGTGCCGTACTCGAAATAGGTCAGCGGCACATCGCCCGGCAGACTGCTGCGCGCCGCGTCGACCGCCTCGAAGGCGGCGACGAGCGCGGCATCGTCCGCCTCGGCGCCGTCGATGCGCACGCGTTCGTTGTAGCGCAGCAGATGCGGCGAGGTGTAGACGCCGACCGTCCAGCCCGCGGCGCGGGCGATGGCGTCGATGAAGGCGACGGTGGATCCCTTGCCGTTGGTGCCGCCCACGGTGATGACGCGACGCGCCGGCCGCGGCAGCGCCATCGCGTCGGCGACCGCACGCACGCGCTCCAGCCCCATTGCAATCGTTTTCGGATGCTGGGCCTCGATCCAGGCCAGCCAGTCGGCGAGAGTGCGTGCGGTCATGCCGGTATTATCGCCTGTAACGTCGGTCGTCCGGCCGGTCATCGCCCCCGCGAGGCGTCACGCATGTCGAATTCCGCCACGCCTTCCGCCACACGCCCCGCGCCGATCCTCGGCGCCATGCGTTTCGGCGACTGGGGCGCGCGGCTGTCGTCGACGGCGGTCGCCGACCTGCTCGAAGCCGCACTCGATCTGGGCATCGACACGCTCGATCTGGCCGACATCTACGGCGGCCACACCACCAACGCCCTGGTCGGCGCCGCGCTCGCACGGCGTCCGGGCCTGCGCGCGCGACTGAAGCTGATCGCGAAGATCGGCATCGTCATGCCGGACAGCCCGGGCAACCGGCGTGGCGTCCAGCACTACGATCTGTCGATCGCACATCTGCGGCATGCGCTGGCGGATTCGCTGTCGACGCTCGGCGTCGAACGGGTCGACACGCTGATGCTGCATCGCTTCGACCCGCTGCTGCGGCCGGCGGAGATCGCCGACTGGGTGCGCGACGAACAGCAGGCCGGACGGATCGGCACGTTCGGCGTTTCCAATTTCGACGCACGGGCGCTCGCGCTCTTCGACGGGCGACTGCCGGTGGTCGCGAACCAGATCGAACTGTCGCTCGCGAACGATGCCGCCCTCGACGACGGCACGCTCGCCGCGATCCGCGCACGCGACGCCGAAGCGCAGGCGTGGTCGCCGCTCGGCGGCGGCGCGCTGCTCGACGCGGGCTCGGCGATCGGGCAACGCCTGCATCCCATGCTGCGGGCGATGGCGGGCGAATTCGCGCTCGATCCCGCATCGCTGCTGCTGCGCTGGGTGGCGACATTGCCCGACACCCGCGTGGTCGTGGGCAGCACGAAAATCGACCGTCTCCGCGACGCGGTCCGCGCCTGCGCCGAACCGCTCCCGCACGACGCCTGGTACGCCCTGCGCGAAGCGGCGCGTGGGCGCCCGGTACCGTAAGGCGCGCGTCGACCTGAGACCTGCCCACGCTTTCGATCGAAACGTCATGGGTGACCTGCGTTTCCCATGCGTGTCGATCCGTCCCGACGCGACCCCCGGCCTGGCGCTCTGTCCCGGAATCGGAGCCCCGGAGGGCGACGGACAGGACGTCCGTCGTTTTTCGACAAGACACGGATGTCTTGTCGAAAAATCCCGGTCATCTCACGGACGGCAGATCTGAATCGGACGCCAGGTGTTTTCTTTGGTGACTTTCTTTCGAAAAGAAAGTCACCCGCGCGCCAGCGCGGAAATGATTCCGGGCGTTCCCGGAAGTGCCGGGTGCGCCGCGCCAGGCGCACCGCAAGGCGACCGAACTCGGCCGATACGCCCAGCTCACAACGCCCGATGCACCGCCTCGCCGAACAGCGCGGTGTGATGCGCGCAATCGTTCAGGCGCACCACTTCCATGCGCTCCGCGGACGGGCCTTCGAGCAGATTCAGCGTCGCCGGCGCCTGGCGGAACGTCCACAGCCGGCTCAGCGGAATGCCGAGAACCCGGCACAGCAGCACGCGATTGACCGCGTCGTGCGCGACCAGCAGCAGGGTCTGATCGTCGCCGAGTCCGGCGAGCGCGCGCTCGAACGCCGGCCAGGCGCGATCGAGCACGTCCTGCAGCGATTCGCCGCCCTGCCCCGGCATCAGCACCGTGTCCGGCGCGTCGCGCCAGGCCTGAAGACGGTCGGGATCGCGCTCGCGGATCTCGCTGGCGAGCAGGCCTTCCCATTCGCCGTGTCCGATCTCCATCAACCCCGTGTCGGTGGCGAGCAACCCGCGACGCGTGTCGCCCAGCGCGAGTTCGGCGGTGGTTTTCGCCCGCGACAGCGGCGAAGCGACGGCGCGATCGATGCGCACGTCGCCCAGGCGCGCACCGAGGGCGCGCGCCTGGCCTTCGCCGACCGGCGACAACGGGATATCGATCTGGCCCTGATAGCGGCCTTCGGCGTTCCACGGGGTTTCGCCGTGGCGTGCAAGGAGGATGCGCATGCGCTCGTCCTCAGACCTGCTGCAGCGACAGAATGCCCGGCGTCGCCTTCAGCAGCGCCAGTTGCTCGTCGCTGAGCGGTTTGTCGACCGTGATCGCCGCGCGCGCCTGGCCGTCGCCGGCCGCGCCGAGCGCGAAATTCACGATGTTCACGCCGGCGGTGCCGAGCTGCGAACCGACCGTTCCGATCATGCCGGGCCGGTCCTCGTTGCGCATCAGCAGCACATGGGCGAGCGGGTCGAATTCGATCTCGACGCCATCCAGGCGCACCACGCGCGGACCGCGGTGCAGGGTCGCCTCGATCTCGCGGGTGCGGCTCTGGCCCGCGCTGTTGGCGCCGATCACGCGGACCTTCAGCAGGCGATCGAAGCCGTCGCCGTCGCCGCCGACCGTTTCGGCCACGGTCAGGCCGCGCTCCGCCGCTTCCTGCAGTGCGTTCACCGGGGTGACGCGACCGGAGGCGGTGCCCAGCAGCGCGGCGACCAGCAGCCGGGTCAACGGACGCGTATCCAGCGCCTCGGTGCGGCCGGCGTAGGTGATCTCCAGACGCGTCGGCACCTGCACCAGACGCACGGCGAGGCGGCCGAGCGCCGACATCAGCGGCATCCACGGCCCGACTTCGCGCGCGGCTTCGGCGGTGAGCGGCGGCAGATTGACGCAGCCGGCGACCGCGCCGGTGGCGGCGAAATCGATGATCTGCTTGGCGAGAATGGTGCTGACCGCCTGCTGCGCTTCGCTGGTGGAGGCACCGAGATGCGGCGTGAGGATCAGTTTCGGATGCGCACGCAGCGGCGAATCGGCCTGCAGCGGCTCGGTGGCGAAGGTATCGAGCGCGGCGCCGGCGAGATGACCCTCGTCGAGCAGCAGGCGCAGCGCGTCCTCGTCGACCAGACCACCGCGCGCGGCGTTGATCAGGTACGCGCCCTTCTTCATCCGGCGCATGCTCGCTTCGGACAGCAGGTTGGTCGTGTCCTTGGTGCGCGGGATGTGCAGGGTGATGATGTCGGCCCAGGCCAGCAGTTCATCGAGCGATTTGAGCGGCACGCTGCCCTTGCCGGCCGCGGATGCGGGCAGGAACGGATCGTAGGCGGCCACGTCCATGCCGATGCCCTGCGCCTTGCGCGCGACCGTGCTGCCGATGCGGCCGAGACCGATGACGCCGAGCTTCTTGCCTTCCAGCTCGAAACCGGTCAGGCCGGCCTTGGGCCACTGCCCGGCCTTCATGCCGGCATCGGCCTTCGGCACGTGGCGGGCGAGCGAGAACAGCAGCGAGATCGCGTGTTCGGCGGCAGCCAGGGTATTGCCGTCGGGCGCGTTCATGACCGCGATGCCACGGGCGGTGGCGGCATCGACATCGATGGTATCGACGCCGGCGCCGGCGCGGCCGATCACCTTCAGCTGTTTCGCGCCGTCGATGGCCTCGGCGCCGACCTGCGTGGCCGAACGCACGAGCAGCGCGTCGACGCCTTCGAGGGCGGCGGCGAGTTTGGCGGGATCCTTGATCGGATCGGAGATTTCGACGGTCCAACCGGCGTCGCGGAACATCGCCAGGCCGTCTTCGTGGATACCGTCGCATGCCAGGACTTTCATTTCGAGCGCTCCATGTAGGGAAGGAATCCCGCGGAGCCCTGCAAGCCGGCACGACGCATCACGATGAAGCTGAACGGTGGGAGCGCCTGAACCCGGATTCGGGGGGCACTGCACCTGCGGGTCGGGAGACGGGGCCGGCTGGCATGGGAATCCGCGACAGTCCACAGCCTAGCAGACGATTCCGGGGCCTGCCAAGGCCATTCCCGGGCCGATCCGGACACGGCATGCCGATGCCATCGAAATCATCGATCCGAGCCGGCGGAGACGCCCGGACCCGGGATCGAAGGCGCGTCCGAAATCGGACGCGAGAGGCAACTGATGATCGACATGGGGAATGGCGCGCCAGCCGCGCACATGCGCGTCGACGAATCGCAGCCGGCCTTGGACAAGCCCCGCCCGAATCCATCGCCCGCCATGCGGCGGCATGGCCATCCGCAGCAGACCACGCGGTTGCGGCCCGCACGCTTGACCTGACACAGCGCCACACCGACCGACGGAACGGTCATCGACGAAGTGCTGCGTGGATAACGGTTTCGCGCTCCCGCCTGCTCTAGAGTCGGTGCGCCGGACTTCCCGGCAGGACGCCACAGCAAAGGAACGAACGATGAGGATTTCGATCATGCGCCGCAGCACGAAGGTCGCGCTCGCATTCGGCGCCGCGCTTGCCATCGGTGCCGCCATCGCCGCAGCGCCAGGCCCGACATCGATCGGCGAGTTCTATTACTACTTCGACGCCGCCGGCAACACCATCGGCTACCGCGCGATCGACTGCGACGGCAACTACACCAGCTGGGGCAAGACCAGCACGCGATATTCCAACGGCTACGCGCTCTGCCTGCCCATCGACTGACCGGATCGGCCGAAACGGAAACGGCGGCCGAAGCCGCCGTTTCCGGGATCCGCGACGGGCGAACGCCGCTCACTTCTTCGCCGGCACGCCCATTTCCTTCAGCAGCTGCGGCGCCGGGAACACTTCCTGCATGATCCAGCGCATGTAACGCTGGTCGACCGTGATCATGCGGGTGACGGCCGGATCGAACACCCAGCTGGAGCTGACCGACTCCCAGTTGCCGTCGAAGGCCAGGCCCACCAGCCGGCCCTGCGCGTCGAGCACCGGCGAACCGGAATTGCCGCCGGTGATGTCGAGGTCGGACAGGAAATTCACCGGCACGGTGCCGAGCTTCTTGTCGGCCAATCCGCCGTAACGCTTGGCACGGATCGCTTCGAGCTGCGCCTGCGGGGCGTCGAACGGCTCCTGGCCGGTCGCCTTCGCGGCGACCTCCTCGAGCAGCGTGAACGGCTTCTGCCGGCTGCCGTCGCGCTTGGTGTAGCCCATGACATTGCCGAAAGTGATGCGCAGCGAACCGTTGGCGTCCGGATACACCGCTTCGCCGCGGCTCTTCTTGTAGTCGGCCACCGCCTGCAGGAACAGCGGACGCGCGACCATGCTGTCGCCGGCGCGCATCTTGCGTGCCTCTTCCAGCTGCAGCAGCGTGGGCATCATCGCCACCGCATAGCGGATCGCCGGATCCTTGCTGCGCTCGAATTCGGCGCGGTCGGCCTTCGCCCAGCGCAGGCGTTCGTCGGTATTGCCCAGCTTGGTCGAGGCGAGCGTGCGCAGCACCCCGGCGATCGCCTTCTCGTCGTTGCCGCCCAGCCACTTGTCCATGGCCGGCATGCGCTGTTGCTTCGGCAGACGCGTGTACTCGGTGAGCCAGTAACGCATCAGCTCGCGGTCCATGGTCGGGTGATAGCGGCGTTCCATCTGGCGCAGGGCGCCTTCGATGCCCGCCACGTCGCGCTGCTGGAAGCCCGGCTCGCGGTCGGCGTCCGGCTTCTGGCGTTCGATCGACAGCCGGTACAGCTGGACCGCCGCCGCAAGCACGCCGTTGCCTCCCAGCCGCGCGAGCACGAGGTCGCGCTCGCGGGTGGCGCGGGTCTGGGTGTTGAGCGCACGCAGGGTGTCGTAGGCCTGCAGCGCCGGCGCACCGGCCTTGCCGCGCTTGCGCAACCACGCGAGCACCGCCTGCTCCTGCTTCTCCTTGATGCCGGACGCGCCCATCCGCTCGAAACCTTCGAGCTGGCCGTCGTAGTTCTTCAGCACGTTTTCCCAGTTGCGCACGATGCTGGCGTACTTGACCGCGATGTCCGGGACCTTGCGGCCCTCGGCATCGACCAGCCCGACCACCGCCTTGTTGTGGCGACTGATCGTGGGATAGGTCCAGTCGGCGGTG
>JAYRTK010000024.1:0-18712 GCA_041919595.1 Lysobacteraceae bacterium | reverse complement strand
GATCTTCAACTACATCGAACTGCGCCGCGAACTGGAAGCGGAAGGCCGCGTGTTCTACACGCATTCCGACACCGAAGTGATCGTGCATCTGTACGATCGCGACGGCGACGCCTTCGTCGAACGCCTCAACGGCCAGTTCGCGATCGCGCTGTGGGACGACGAGCGCCAGCGACTGGTGCTGGCCCGCGACCGCGCCGGCATCCGCCCGCTGTATCTCGCCCGCGACGGCGGCCGGCTGTGGTTCGCGTCCGAGGTCAAGGCGTTGCTCGCCGCACTGCCGCAATGCGCGCAGCTCGATCCGCGGGGACTGGCGGAAACCTTCGCCACCTGGTCGGCGATCGAACCGCACACCGTCTACTGCGGCGTCGAAAGTCTGCCGCCCGGGCATCTGCTCATCCGCGAACACGATGGTCGCGAAACGCTGCGCCGATACTGGGACTGGACCTTTCCCGAGGCCGCGGACACCGCGCCGTCGCGGTTCCCGCTGAGCGTCGAGGACGCCGCCGCCGAACTGCGCGCGCTGCTGATCGACGCGGTGCGCCTGCAGTTGCGCGCCGACGTGCCGGTGGGCGCGTATCTGAGCGGCGGCCTCGATTCCTCCGGCATCGTGGCGATGATCCGCAGCTTCACCGACACGCCCGTACGCACCTTCTCGGTCGCGTTCGAGGACGGCGAATACGACGAAAGCGAACATCAGCGCGCGATGGTGCGTCATCTCGGCACCGATCACAGCACGCTGCGCTGCAGCCGGCGCGACATCGGCGAGGCCTTTCCGCGACTGATCCGGCACATCGAAACGCCGGTGCTGCGCACCGCGCCGGTGCCGATGATGCTGCTCGCGGGCAGCGTGCGCGAACACGGCTACAAGGTGGTGCTCACCGGCGAAGGCGCGGACGAAGTGTTCGGCGGCTACGATCTGTTCAAGGAAGCCAAGATCCGCCGGTTCTGGGCACGGCAACCCGATTCCGCCTTCCGCCCGCGCCTGCTCGAACGACTGTACCCCTATCTGCCGAATTCGCCGGTACGCAATCCCGCGTTCGCGCGGAGTTTCTTCGGCCAGGGCATGGAACACCTGCATCGACCGGTGTTCGCGCATGTGCCGCGCTGGTCGATCTCGCAGCGCGCGCTCGGTCTGTTCTCGACGGCGCTCACGGCGGAACTGCGCACGCAGGTGGGCGGCGATTTCGATCCGCTCGCCGCCGTCGAGGCGATCCTGCCGGCGAACATCGGTGCATGGTCGCCGCTGGCGCAGGACCAGTACGTCGAAGTCAAATCGCTGCTGTCCGGCTATCTGCTGTCCTCGCAGGGCGATCGCGTGGCGATGGCGAACTCGATCGAGGGGCGTTTCCCGTTCCTCGACCATCGCGTGATCGAATTCGCCAACCGCCTGCCGCCAAGCTACAAGATCCGGGGCCTGACCGAGAAATACCTGCTGCGCCGCGCGCTCGGCGACCTGCTGCCGGCCGACATCGCGAAGCGCACCAAGCAACCCTACCGCGCCCCGGACAGCAGCAGCTTCTTCTTCGACGGCACACCGCTCGACTACGTCGCCGATCTGCTCAGCGAGCACAGCGTGCGTGCGGCCGGCTACTTCGATCCCGCCGCGGTCGGCCGTCTGTTCGACAAATGCCGTGCGGGCCGCGCGGTCGGCTTCACCGACAACCAGGCGTTCGTCGGCGTGCTGTCGACGATGTTGCTGGACCGCACGTTGCGCGAGACCCGCGCCGCGGCCGTCGCCTGACGCCGCCTTCCCCACCCTGCCGACCGTTCCGCACCATGCACTGGCGACTCAAAGGCCTCATCCAGAAAGCGCTCGGCCCGTTGCCGGGCGGAGACCGGCTGCACTACGGCTTGCAGCGCCGCTTCGGCGGACTGCGCGATTTCCGCCGGGAATTCTCGATCAAGATCGACGACTGGAAGATCATGATCGCGCAGGCGGCCGCGCACGGGATCGATATCCGCGGCGCGGACCTGCTGGAGATCGGCACCGGCTGGTATCCGACCTTTCCCTTCGCCTGCCATCTGGCCGGCGCCGCGACCGTCCACACCTACGACCTCAACCGCCATCTGAAACCCGACCTGGTGCGCGCGTGTGCGGCGGAGTTCGCCGACTGCCTGCCCGTGATCGCCGAGGCGACCGGCGCCGATCCGGCGGCGGTACGCGAGCGCCATGCACGATTGATGGCCGCGCTCGGCGACGGCCGCGATCTCGAACGCGCCACCGGCGGAGGCGTGCGCTATCACGCACCCGCCGACGCCACCGCCACCGGCCTCGCTCCGGCGAGCATCGACCTGGTGTTCTCGAACAGCGTGCTCGAACATGTGGCGCCTTCGGTGCTTGCGCCGCTCTACGCCGAATCCATGCGCATCCTGAAGTCGGCCGGCGCGATGTTCCACTCGGTCAACTGCGGCGACCACTACGCCTACGGCGACCCGGGCGTGCACCAGTTGCACTACCTGCAGTTCAGCGACCGTGCGTGGGCGTTCTGGAACAACCGTTTCCTCTACCAGAACCGACTGCGCGCGCACCAGTTCGTCGACGCCGCGCGCGACGCCGGATTCGGGATCGTACTCGACACCGCGACACCGCGACCGCAGCGGCTGCAGCAACTGCGGACCATGCTCGTGGCCGAGCAGTTCCGGCACATCGCACCGGAAAAACTCTGCATCACCAGCGTGGATTTCATCGCGCGGAAACCGTGATGCGCACAGCGGGGCGACCTTCCCCGACGATCCCTTAAGGCCGCGCAGCGCGCGGCTGGATGCGCAGCAGCTTGCCCTTGTCGTCGTCCACCAGCACCCAGATCGTGCCATCCGGCGCTTCGCGGACATCGCGGATGCGTTCGTGGCGATCGGTCAACAGACGCTCCTCGCTGACGATGCGGTCGCCGTCGAGTTCGAGCCGGATCAGCGCGTTCTTCGCCAACGCACCGAGAAAGAGATCGCCCTTCCACGCCGGAAACGCCTTGCCGCTGTAGAACAGCATGCCGCTGAGCGCGGGCGAGACCGCCCAGACGTGATGCGGCGGCTCCATGCCCTCGGCGGCCCTGCCGATCGAGCCCTGCACCTTCGCGCCGCTGTAATCGACGCCGTGGGTGATCAACGGCCAACCGTAGTTGCGTCCGGGCCCGGGGATGTTGAGTTCATCGCCGCCCATCGGGCCATGCTCGCTCGTCCAGAGTTTCCGGGTGACCGGATGCAGCGCGGCACCCTGCATGTTGCGATGACCGTAGGACCAGATTTCCGGGCGCGCGCCGGCGCGGCCGACGAAGGGATTGTCCTCGGGGATGCCGCCATCCGGGCGGATCCGCACCAGCTTGCCCTGCAACCGGCCCAGATCCTGCGCCGCCTCGGCGACACGATTCTCGCCCTGGGTGACGAACAGGGCACCGGCATCGTCGAAGACCAGGCGCGCGCCGACATGGGTGCCGCTGGACAGCTTCGGCTCCTGCCGATAGATCACCTCCACGTCTTTCAGCGCATCGCCTTCGAGCCGGCCGCGCGCGACCGCGGTTCCGCACTTGTTGCCGCGCAGACTGGGTTCGGCGAATGCGAGATAGACCAGACGATCCTGCGCGAAGGTCGGCGACAGCACGACGTCGAGCAGACCGGCCTGGCCGTCGACATACACGTCAGGAACGCCGGAAATCGGTGCGGAAACACGACCGTCGACCGCGATCCGGCGCAACCGTCCGGGACGTTCGGTCACCAGCATCGCGCCATCGGGCAGGAACGCGAGCGACCAGGGATGTTCGAGGCCGATGATCTTCTCCACCACTTCGAATTCGACGCGCCCGGCAACGCCCGGCTGCGGTATCGCATCGACCACCGTACGCGGCGGTTCGGAAGGCGGTGCCGGTGGCTCCGGTCGCCCGCAGGCGACGACGGCGAGCAACAACACTCCGGACAGCGATCTCGGCGGAACACGGAAAACGGAGCGGTTCGGAAGCATGCGCGGCCGGCCATCGAGGATCAGGGGCAGGAGGCTATCCTATCCGCGGAGCGCCGCGACAGGGGACACGACCGCGGATCCGGCCCCCATCCTCTCCCGCATCCGTTCGCGACGCCCGGCGCCGCGCTGGCCGTCGCCGGACCGTTATTGCGTTGAAAACCTACGACACGGGGATCCCACATGCAGCCGCGGCAACAGATCAAACAGTACATCCTGACCAACTTCCTGTTCACGAACGACGAAAGCGCCCTCGGCGATGACGATTCGCTCGTGCGCGGAGCGATTCTCGACTCGACCGGCATCTACGAACTGATCCTGTTCGTCGAGGAAACCTTCGGGTTCTCGATCGCGCCCGAGGAAATGACTCCGGAGAACTTCGACACGCTCGTGTCGATCGAGGCGTTCATCGTCCGCAAACAGGCGGCCTGACCGGGCGCCATGTCGTCGGTTCCCGCCAGGGTCGCCGAAATCGCCCGACGCCATCCCGGTCGCGTCGCGATCGTCGCCGACGATCGTCGCATCGCCTACGCGCAGTTCTGGGACGAGGCGCAGCGGTTCGCGCACGCGCTGCGCGCGCGCGGACTGCGTGCCGGCGACCGGGTCGCGATCCTGCTGCCGAACCGGATCGAGGCCGCGGTGGCCTGTTACGGCTGCTGGCTGGCGGGCGGCATCGCCGCACCGTTGAACGTGCAGGCGCGATCGCGCGACTTCCAGGCCTGGCTGCGCCACAGCGATGCGCGCCACGTCGTCCACGAACACAGCCACACCGATGCGATCGAGGCCATCGCCACGATCGATGCGACCGGCGATGGTCCACCGCTGCAACGCTGGCCGGTCGGCGCGGAACATCCGCTGTGCGTCGCGACGGGCGATGCCGAAGACGACGATGATGCGATATCGCCTGCGGGCATCGCGTCGGACCAGATCGCGGTCATCCTCTACACCTCCGGCACCACCGGTGCGCCGAAGGGCGTCACCCTCACCCACGGCAATCTGCTGGCCAACGCCGAAGCGGTGATTCGCTATCTGCAGCTCGAAGCGCACGACAGCGTGCTCTCGGTTCTGGCCTTCTACTATGCCTACGGTGCCTCGGTGCTGCATACGCACCTGCTGTCGGGCGCCTGCGTGGTACTGGCGCAGAACCTGTTGTTCCCGCACCTGTTGATGGACACCATCGCGCGCGAAGGCATCACCGGCTTCTCCGGCGTCCCCTCCACCTACGCCCTGCTGCTCGAACGGGTGAAGCTGGCCGACTACGACCTGTCGTCGCTGCGTTATCTGACCCAGGCCGGCGGCGCGATGAGTCCCACGCTGACCCGGCGCCTGCGCGGCGTGCTGCCGCGCGCGCGCCTGTTCGTGATGTACGGACAGACCGAAGCGACCTCGCGCCTGACCTGGCTGCCCCCGGAACGGCTCGACGAAAAACTCGGTTCGGCAGGCATCCCGGTCGACGGCGTGACGCTGAAGATCGTGCGCGAGGACGGCAGCGACGCCGACACCGGCGAACACGGCGAGGTCCATGTCCGTGGCGCGAACGTGATGCGCGGCTACTGGAACAATCCGGAGGCGAGCGCCGCGGTGCTGCAGGACGGCTGGCTGCGTACCGGCGACATGGGGCATCTCGACGCCGACGGCTATCTGTGGCTCACCGGGCGCCGCAGCGACATGATCAAGACCGGCGCGCATCGCGTGCATCCCGGCGACATCGAGGATGTGATCGCCGAACTCCCGGGCGTGACCGAAGCCGCGGTCGTCGGCATCGACGATGGCGTGCTCGGCCAGGTGATCAAGGCCTTCGTGGTGGCGCCCGGCCTGCCGCCGCACAGCGAGAATCTCGTCAAGGCGCACTGCCGGGAACGCCTCGCCAGCTACAAGATCCCGCGCGAAATCCAATTCGTCACCGCCCTGCCGCGAACCGCGTCGGGCAAGATCCGCCGCGCCGCCCTCCTGGAACCCGATACCGCCCCATGAACGCCAACGCCGCACTGGACTGGAACGTCCTCGATCTGGACTACGAAGCCGAAGCCGACCGCATCGCCGCGCGGCTGCGCGAGATCACCGCCAGACAACTGCACCGCCGTGGTCTGGTCGTCGCGATCTCCGGCGGCATCGACAGTTCGGCCAGCGTCGCGCTGGCGGTGCGCGCGCTCGGTCCGGAGCGCGTGTTCGGCCTGATCCTGCCCGAGCGCGACTCCTCCGACGACAGCGCCGCGCGCGCGAACATCCTCGCCTCGCATCTCGGCATCCGCACCGAGACCGTGGACATCGCGCCGGCGCTGGACGCGATCGGCTGCTATCGCGCGCGCGATGCGGCGGTGCGCAACACGATTCCCGAATACGGCGACGGCTGGAAATTCAAGATCGTGATCGACGGCGGGATCCAGGGACGCTTCAACCGCTTCCGCCTGATCGCCGAATCGCCGGACGGTGCGCGCCACGATCGCGACCTCGCGCTGACCGACTATCTGACCATCGTCGCCGCCACCAACTTCAAGCAGCGCATCCGCAAGACGCTGGAGTATTTCCACGCCGACCGCCTGAACTACGGCGTGGTCGGCACCCCCAACCGGCTGGAATACGACCAGGGCTTCTTCGTGAAGAACGGCGATGGCTCCGCCGACGTGAAGCCGATCGCGCACCTCTACAAGTCGCAGGTGTACGCGATGGCGCGTCATCTCGGTCTGCCCGAGCGTGTCTGCGCGGCGGTCCCGACCACCGACACCTACAGCCTCAGCCAGGGCCAGGACGAGTTCTATTTCGCGCTGCCCTACCGGCAGATGGACTTGGCGCTGTACGCGCTCAACCACGGCCATCCGGCGGTGGAACTGGCACGCGCGCTCGACATTCCGGAGACGCAGGCGAACGCGATCTACGACGACATCCGCAACAAGCGTCGCACCACGCGTTACCTGCATCTGCCGCCGGTGCTGGCCGTGGACGTGCCCGAACTGCACGACGGGGCGTGAGCGCGCCGCCACCGCCGCCGTATGCCGTCCGCGACGGCGATCCGGTCGCCGACCGCGACGCGGTCCTCGCCGTCTGGCGCGGCAATCTCGGCCAGGACGCGCGCATGGCCGCGAAGTACGACTGGTTCTATCTCGGCGCTCCGGCCGGCGCCCCGCTCCTGCAACTGCTGACCCACGTCGATGCCGACGCGCCGATCGGCGCCTGCGCGGCGGGACGCCGACGCATGCTGCGTGGAAACGAGACGCTGCAGGCCGGCGTGCTGGTCGATCTTGCGGTCGTACCGGCACATCGTTCGCTCGGTCCCGCCCTGATCCTGCAACAGGGCCTGTTCGACGCCGGACGGCGCGAACTCGATCTGCTCTACGGCTTCCCGAACCCGAAGGCCGCTCCCGTGTTCAAGCGCGTGGGTTATCGCCAGATGGCGGACATGGTGCGGTATGCGCGCGTGCTGCGGCACGCCCCGTATCTGCACCGCCGGCTGCCGCGACTGCCGGCGTCCGTGGCGGCGGCGTTGGGCACGCTCATCGACCAGGGCCACCGTCTGCGCGATGCGTGGCGTCATCCGCGCGCGCGCCGGCTTCGCCCGCACTGGCACGCACGCGTTCCCGACATCGCGACACTCTGGGCGCATTCGCCGAAGCCGCAGGCGTTGACCGCGCTGCGCGACATCGACCATCTGCGCTGGCGCTTCGACGAGGCGCCCGCGGCCGACGGCGTGGCACCGTTCCGGCATCTGCTACTGTGCGACGACAGCGATCCGGTCGCCTGGTTCGCGACGCGTACCGAGGACCACACGCTGCACCTCCACGATTTCTGGACACGCGAGGGCGCGGCCGCGACGCCGGAGATCGTCTCGGCGTTGCTGCGCGCGGCGCGGGCCGAGGGTCATGCCGCGGTGTCGATCGAACTGGCCACGTCGGAAGCGCGACTGCATGCTTGGCGCGCGCTCGGGTTCACGGCGCGCGGCAAGCGTCCGGTGTTCGGAACGATCGGCGGCACCGACGACACCGCACCGGAGCTGCATCTGACATCGGCCGACGAGGACGAATAGCGACTGCGCCGAGGACCGGACGGCACTCGCGACGGCACTCGCGGACACCCGTGAATTCAGGCGAGACGCCGGATCTCGCGCCGGAACAGGTACCAGGCCAGTCGTTCCGGGCGGAAGCGTCCCCGCGTATCGGTGACGGTGTCGGTCTCGTAGCCGGTGCGGCCGAGCAGCCACGACGGCCGACCATCCACCGCATTGAGCACCGGCACACTGGTGAACAACAACTCGTATCCGGCTTCACGCGCCTGCGCTGCGATCGCCGGATCGAACGCACCGTGCGGAAACGACATCGTCGCGCACGCATCGGAGGCCATGCCTTCCGGAAGCCCGAGCATCGTCGCCATCGCTTCGCGCGCACCGCCCAGCTC
The DNA here is from genome assembly GCA_041919595.1 of Lysobacteraceae bacterium. GTDB lineage: Bacteria > Pseudomonadota > Gammaproteobacteria > Xanthomonadales > Xanthomonadaceae > Lysobacter_I. Next base: position 10,374 of record JAYRTK010000024.1, on the reverse strand, counting down.
GGCGTCGAGATCGTCCGCACGCGTCATCGGCACATGCGACTTGCCATGCAGCCCCAGTTCGACACCATTCGCGCGCAGGGTCGCGAGATCGTCGACATCGATCATGTGCCGGAGACCGTCGTCGAGATCGTCGGCAAAGCGCGCCAGCACTTCGTTGCGCGACGACGGCAACATGGTTTCCAGCGCGGCGATGGCGTCGCGCAGCCCGGCGATGCCCTCGCGCGCGGGACGCGCACCGCCGTGATCGACCAGCGCATCGCCGAGCGCCTGCAGCGACAGCACGCCGCGCCGCCAGGCGGCGACCAGCCGCTCCTGCCAGAACGGCTGGCGCGCGCCGACCGCATCGGCGGCGACGAACATCACCGCCGGCAGGCCGGCGCGACGCAGCGCGGGCAGCGCGTAGTCGACGTTGTCCAGCCAGCCGTCGTCGAAGGTGATCAGCAGCGCATGCGGCGGTAGCCGCGTACCGTCGCGGCGCGCGCGCAGCACCGCATCGAGCGGAACCACGCGGTAATGGCGTTTGAAGAACGCGATCGAGCGTTCGAACAGGTCATCGGCAAGGGTGTAGTCGGGGTCGCAGGCAGCCCAGCGCGGATCGTCGCGACGCAGCGTGCGGTGGAACATGACCACCGTTAAACTGTCGCGATTGCGCAGCCGGTGATACAGGCCCAGCGCACCGCTGGCATACAGACATTTTCTGGCGAAGTCCTTGAGCATGGCGCGCGCGACCGAAGTTTCCGCCGGAGTTTCGGCGATTATACCGACCTGGAACCGGCGCGAGCTGGTGATGCGGGCGATCGATTCGGCACTGGCGCAGACGCGGCCGGTGGACGAGATCGTGGTGATCGACGACGGCTCCACCGACGGCACCGGCGACGCCCTGCGCGCGCGCTACGGCGACCTGATCGGTGAACGGATCGTTTATCACCGACAGGACAACGCCGGCGTCTCGGCGGCACGCAACACCGGCATGCGTCTGGCGTCCGGCCGTTATTTCGCCCTGCTCGACAGCGACGATCTGTGGCGACCCGACAAGACCGCCCGCCAGCGGGAATGGCTCGACGCGCATCCGGAATACGGCATGGTCCTGTGCGATGTGGTCCGGGTGAATGCCGACGGCACGCCCTACGACGTGTTCCATCGCCGCGACGTGCTGCGCGAGGATGGCTGGGCGCTGCGCTGGCTGCTGCTCAATCCCTCGCTGGTACCAGCCTCGGCGATGTTCCGGCGCGAAGTGTTCGAGACCTGCGGCGGTTTCGACACCACCCTGCGGACCGCCGAGGACATCGATTTCCACCTGCGGGTCGCGCGGCACTGGAAGATCGGCGTGATCGAGGCCGAACTGGTCGAAGCGATGCGCGGACACGACGGCCTCTCCGCCGAATCCACCACCTACGACGACTATGTCCGGGTGGTCGAGCGCGCGGTCGCGGACGCCGGCGATTCGGTCGAGGCCTCGGTGCGACGCGAAGCGCTCTCGGCCACCTACGCGCGCAACGCGCGCGGCATGCTGATCCGCAGACGCTGGCGCGACGCGTGGCGACTGTGGCGTCAGGCCCTGCACCAGGCGCCGTCGCCCGATGCGCGCGCGCAAGCGTGGGCGCTGGTTCCGTTCGCGGCGAAACGGATGCTCGCCGCCGCGCTCGGCCGCGACTGAACCCACGCACGGCGATGCGGATGGTCATGCAGACGATCGCGTGGATGACCGCGCGGACAACCGGACGCAGCGATCGCGGAGGCCCCACGGATCCGATCAGCGCGCCCCCCGCCCGAACAGCACCACTTCGACCGTCTGCAGCAGGATCATCAGGTCGAAGACGAGGCCATGGTTCTTGACGTAGAACAGATCGAACTTCAACTTTTCGTTGGCATCGCGCACCGACGCGCCGTAGGGATAGCGCAACTGCGCCCAGCCGGTCAGCCCCGGCTTCACCGAATGACGCACGTCGTAATAGCGGATCTCGCTGTTCAGCAGCTCGACGAACTGCGGACGTTCCGGCCGCGGGCCGACGAAACTCATCTCGCCCTTGAGCACGAGCAACAGTTGCGGCAACTCGTCGAGGCGGGTCTTGCGGATGAACTTGCCGACCCGGGTACTGCGATCGTCGTCCCGGGTGGCCCAGCGCGCCACGCCGTCGCTTTCGGCATCGATCCGCATGCTGCGGAACTTGATCATCTCGAAATGACGGCCGTGCTCGCCGACACGTACCTGGCGATAGATCGCCGGCCCCTTGGATTCGAGCTTCACCGCCAGCGCCACCAGCAGCATCACCGGCCAGCTCAGGGCGAGCAGCGCGCCGGCGGTCAGCAGATCGAAGAAGCGCTTGGTCAGACGTCGCGGGGTCGAGTAGTCGAAGCCGCCGGAGAACACCAGCCACGAAGGGTCGACGATGTTGAGCTGCACCATGCCGGCTTCTCGCTCGAAGAAGGTCGACAGGTCGGTGACCCGAACGCCCTGCTGCACGCAGTTGAGCATCTGTTCCATCGGCATGCCGCCACGACGCTCGTCCGGCGCGATCACGATCTCGTCGACAGCGAGCCGATCAGCGATCGCGCACAGGCTTTCGTCGGTACGCAGCAGCATCGATTCGTCCACCGAAACGTTCTGGTCCGGCGCGGGCACGAAACCCAGGACGTTGAACGACTGCCGATCACTCTTGCGCCGCAGGCGGGTGTTGATCAGGTTGGCGTTGTTGCCGGCGCCATAGACCAGCACGCGTTGTTTCAGGGCCTGCGCGCCCGAGAGCTTCGACACCAGATAGCGGACGCCGAGAATCCCGACGACACCGATGCCCAGCGCGATCACGAGCACTCCGCGACCGATGTACGTGGCCGGGATCGCGTAGTACACCACCAGCAGCGCCACACCGCCGAGCGCGAACGACAGTCCGATGCGCAACAGCAGGTCGATCCGGCTGTGGCGCACGTAGACCTGATACAGACCGAACGCGAGCATCGCACCGGTGACGCACAGCGCCACCAGCAGCGCACGAGGCGCGATGCCTTCGATGAAATGATCCAGACCCGACGGGTCGGCATGGAAACGCAGGCGCGCCGCGACCATGACCGACAGCATCAGGACGCACAACTCGGTGAACCATAGACTGCGAATCGCAAGCTTCTTGCGACTGGACCTCACGGTTCTCACGCGCCCCCCTGTTTCCGATGCGAGCGTGACCCTGCACGCACGGAACCGCCCATCTCCGACACCGCTTCCGCGGTGCAGGTGATGCAGGCCGTTCCGCACATTCCCCTGTGTCGACTGCGCCCAACTCGCCAAGGCGGGTCAAAAATGCGACCACCGTCTCCCGTCCCCGGCTTATTCTGGGATAACGTCACACTTTGAAATACCCGGACAACGATAGACGACACCCATCGTTCCGCCAGAATCAATAAATTTCATGAAACACCGCGATTGCCCCCGCGAGTGATGGCGATCGCACCGGAAGCGTCCGAAATATCGAACGGCCCCACCTGTTTTTCCGAACGGCACCGGCGGCGCTGCGTGGAATCGCGACCGTGGCGCGCAGACCTCGGGCCCGGCGCACCGTCACCCGACGACGGCGCGATCGCGGCCCTCGTGCTTGGCGCTGTAGAGCGCATCATCGGCACGGCGGAGCAGGCTCTCGATGTCGTCGCCGATACCGGCCACCGCGATGCCGAGGCTGATGGTGATGCGTTCGCCGGCCTGGAATCCCACGAAGGTCGCGTGCGAGACCGCTTCCCGCAACGCTTCGGCGGCGGCCTGCGCGGTCTCGGCATCGGTGCCGGGCAGCACCGCCAGGAACTCCTCGCCGCCCATCCGGCCGGCACGGGCACGCTCCGGCAGCCAGCCGTCGACGATGCCGGCGATCGCCTGCAGCACGCGATCGCCGCCAAGATGGCCATGCTGGTCGTTGACGCGCTTGAAGTGGTCGACGTCGAAGGCGATCACCGCCAGCGGTCGGCCACCGTTCCGCACTTCCTGCAGGGCATCGTCGAGGAAGTCGAGGATGTTGCGGCGGTTCGGCAGACAGGTCAGTTCGTCGGTCATCGCCAGCGTGCGCAGGCGTCGGCCGCGACGCACCTGCTGCAGCGCCATCGCGCCGAGCAGCACCAGCAGCGCGGCGCCCAGCAGGATCGCCAGACGCTGCAGCGAACGCACGCGCTCGGCGGTCCGCAGAGCTTCACCGCGATGCGCGTTCTCGATCAGCAATGCGCGGTTTTCCTGTTCCTTGCGCGCGGTGTCGAACTGCACGCGCAGACGCGAGGTCTGTTCCTCGCGCGCGCGCCGCTCCAGTTCCTCCTGCGCCCGGCGATGCGCGATGGCGGCCTCGTAGGCGCGACGCCAGTCGCCGGACGCGGCGCGCGCATCGGCCAGGGCCTCGTAGACCCGGGCGAGCTGGCGCGGATTGTTGCTGGTCCGGAAATGGCGCTCGGCGAACTCCAGGTCCACCACCGCTTCGCGCAAACGATCCAGTTCGAGCAGCGCGTGCGCCCGGGCAAGCCGGGTCCGGGCGACGCTTTCGGCATCGTCCGCGCCGGAGAAATAGCCGAGCGCACGCTCGATCCAGGGCATCGCGTCGGCGGCTTTGCCCTGTTTCACCAGCAGCGCGCCGATCGAACGCTCGGTTTCGGCCATCGCGGCACGATTGCCGAGCGCGGTGTCGATCTCCAGCGCGCGCCGGTATTCCACCAGCGCGGCCTCGTGCTCGCCCTTCTTCTCCATCGCCGAAGCGATGTTGAAGCGCGAAGTGGCCATGCCGCTCCTGAGTCCGGCGGCTTCGTCGTGCTTCAGCAACTGGCGGTAATAACCGATCGCCTTGTCGAATTCACCGACGTTGGCGTCGCTGTAGACATTGGCGATGGCGTTGAGCGTGTACCGCTGGCCGCTCTTCAGGCCGAGCTCGAGATTCAGGGCATAGGCACGATTGAGATCGGTGATCGCGTCGTCGTAACGGCCATGGTACTGCCGGCTTTCACCGCGCAGCGCCAGCGCCTCGGCCAATGCCGGCTTGTCGCCCGCATGCTCGGCGGCGGGGACCGCCGCCTCGAATTCGAGCGCGGCCTCGGCCGGCCGGCCCTGCACATCGAAAGCGTAACCGCGACAGTTGTGGAAACCGGACGCGGCGATCCCGTCGCCGCGCTGAAGCGCCATCCGCAGGCCCGCCTCGGCCTCGGCCTGCGCCGCCCGCGCATCGACCACCACGGCGGTCTCGCAGGCGTCGACCTCGGCTTCGCGCAACAGCGCCGCGTTCTCGCTGTCGCGGGCGAGGGCGACGGCACGACGCGAGAGCTCGAGCGCCCGCCTCGGATCGTTCTCGACCGCGATCTCGACCTCGGCGAGCAGCGCGCGCACCTGTTCCTGGCGGGTGGGCGGCGAACGCTGCGCCGCACCTGCGAGCGACCAGGCGACCACCAGCACGAGGCCCGCCATCACCGCGCGCCGACGCGACCGGGAGGTCCGGAAATCACCGTGAGTGGATTCGCGGGGCATCGGCACCGCCGATCTCACGCAGGTCCCAGCGCCCGGCAGGCCGGAGCGACCGCAGCGGATGGACGGGGGCGCGGCAAAGCAGCGCACCCTGCAGCGACGGGCATGCCGGCGCCAGGTCTTGGATTCATGACTCCGCCCCCCTGCGGATGTTGTGTCATGGCCCCGGGCTCCCGGAGGGGGGCCTGCCATGCATGCAGCGGATTCTAGTGCGCCCGGGGGGCGAAAGATGCGCGCTGCATCGCGGTCTGTTTCCGGATTCAGGCATGGCTCACTCCCCATTCCGTCGGCGCGTCCCGCACCTCCGCATCATGCGCCGGAACCCCGGGGATGGATCGGTCGGGAAGGCGGGTGCGGCGGTTTCCGACGAACGGCGGACGACCGCGCGGCCGATCAATGATGCGCGGGGCGTGGGTGACCGGCGGCGATGCCCGCACGCCCTTCGACCGGAACCCGCGCGACGATGGGCATCGGATCCCACCGCCGCGCCGGCCACGGACGAACGACTCAGCGCAGCCACATCCTCGCGCTGCGCGCCGGCAGGCTGAAGGTGTAGTTCCCGCTGTTGATGTTCACCACGCTGCCCGACCCCAGGGTGTCGGTGTAGTTGGCGTACCACCACAACACGCTGTTGTTCATGTTGACCGAAGCATTGACCGTGCTGCCGCACTTGTTGATGCCGACGATGCCCAGGCTGCCGCGGCGGAAGAGGATGTGGCAGCTGCCATGCGACAGCACCTGCATGTCGTTGCCCTGCACGGCGTTGTGGAAGCGGATCATGCCCTTGATGTCGTTGCGGTTGTAGGCATTGACCCAGCGGTTGTCGCCGCTCTCGTTGTTGTCCGAGTACACCATCGGCTTGCCGCCGTCGCGGCCGAAGATGTAGGCGTAGGCCAGGGTCTCGTCGGTCGGATCCATCAGCGCATAGCGGAAGCCGCTGTTGTTCGGAATATCGTGGGTGACCGTGAAGGTGAGCGCGCGCGCGCCCTGCAGCGCCTGACCGTAGGCGCCCGGATCGACCAGGCCGCTCATGCTGCCGCCGATGGAGAAGGCATTGCGGATCGAGGTATGCAGCGGGAAATCGTAGGCGGCGTGGTTGGTGTTCTGCAGGTACGGCTGCAGGAAGCGGTCGTATTCGAGATTGCCGGAGCCGCCGCCGGTGATGATTTCTCCGAAGACATAGACGCCGCTCTTGATGTCGCTGGTGAGCACGCTGTTGAGATGCGAGACCGGCATGTGTTTGGCGGCGTCGATGCGGAATCCCTTCACGCCGATCGCCTTGAGTTGACGCAGGTATTCCTGCTGCTGCGAGATCACCCAGCTGTTGGCCGTGAGATCCGGCAGACCGGCGTCGCCGCCACCGCCGCACAGACGCCAGTTCTGCACCTGCCAGACGTCGTTGTAGTCGGAGATGCAGCGCGCCTCGCCGAAATCTCCGGCGCCCAGGAAGTTGTAGCCGAGAGTGCCGAACAGCCGCAGGCCGTTGTAGTAGGTCGTATTGCCGGCATAGACGCCGAGGATGCGCGAGCCGGGATAGTTCAGATCGGAACGCTGCGCGGACTCGTTCGCCATGTGATTCATCAGCACGTCGGCGTAGACGTCGATCCCGCGGGCGCGGAGCGCGGCGACCATGCTGCGGAACGCGGTGGTATCGCCCAGCGGATGATGGATGAGGCGATAGTCCTGCGGCTGATAACGCGCCCACCATGCGCTGCCTTCGGACTTGTAGGCCGGCGCGACCAGCACGGCCTTGTAGCCCGCGGACTGGATCGTGGCCGCCCGGGCTTCGACATCGGCGTAGCGCCAGTTGAAGGCATGCAGCACCGCATCGGCCTGGGCATTGCCGGCGGCGGCGAGCAGCAGCGCCGCGCTCAGGCACCAGCGGCGACGCGACGCGCGCGCCCTGGCGGCAGGCATGTCCTGGGCGGAATGCTTCGAAGCGGATTTGTCGACTGGGGACGGCATGTGGGTTCTCCTGAAATGATGACGGACGCCCGCGTTGCGGGACGGACATTCCCTGCTCCCGTCGCATGCGATGCGCGCATGGACAGGCGACGACTGCGAACACGCGCCGGGCTTCTGCGCCGGACGCATCGCGACATTGCGCACGCGATGGAAACGAATGCTAGGACGGCATCGCAATGCAGCACACATGCTGCATACGTATTCAAATCGCGCGCTCGTCGACAGCGATCACGAATGCGTCGATCGACGCGATTCGACATGCATGCAGAGCATCGCGGACGCGTTCCGCATGCGATGGAAATCGCCGGATCTTCAACGAGCGTGCGGAATCCTCATCCTTGCGCGCGCCATATCCGTCGCGACGCGGGCGGCCCGATGCGGTCGGATCAGGAGGCGCGACCGCGCGGCGTGCCCTTGCGGCACGCATCGGAACAGTACTTCACGTTCGGCCAGTCGCGCGCCCACTTCCTGCGCCAGGCAAAATCGCGCCCGCAGACGGGGCAGCGTTTGGTCGGGAGATCGGCCCTGGAGCGCATGGATGTCGCGACGCCGCGGTCACGCGCAGGGCGGCCGCGACAGCGGCGGATCAGGCCTTGCGCAGGAAACAGGTCTTCAGCACCAGACCCTTGATCTTGTCGGAATGGCCTTCGATGTGTTCGGGATCGCCGTCGACCAGACGGATGTGCTTGATCACCGTGCCCTGCTTCAGCGGAATCGACGATCCCTTGACCTTGAGGTCCTTGATCACGACGACGGTATCGCCGTCGGCGAGCGTGTTGCCGTTGCTGTCGCGGACGACCTGTCCGTCATCGGCCGGCGCGTCGCCATCGCCCCACTCGAAGCCGCAGTCGGCGCAGACGCAGCGATCGCCGTCGCGGTAGGTGTTCGTGAGCGTGCATTGCGGACAGGCGGGCGTGTCGGTCATCGGGGCGGGGCTTCGTTGGTCTGGCCGGCGAACGCCGGCGCACCATTGTCCGCCCCAGCACCGGTACGCGGCAAGCACGACCTGCCGGAAGCGGGCTTCATCGCCGCAGCCGCCCGGCCTGTTTCGATGCGGTATCGGTCAATCCAGCGCCGGCCAATCGCGGGCGTCGAGCGTCTCGCGATAGCCGTGCCAGGCGGCATAGGCCAACCAGGGCATCAGCAGGCCGAGCCCGAGCAGCGCGGTGGCGAAGCCGATCGCGGTCAACACCACGATGATCGCCGCCCACAGCAGCATCACCCGCTTGTTGCGCAGCACCGCATGCACGCTGGAAATGCCGGCGGTGACCATGTCGACATCGCGGTCGGCGATCATCGGCAGCGAGAACGCGGAAACGGCGAAGGTGAGCGCGGCGAAGATCGAACCGACCGCAGAGCCGATGGCGAGGAATTCCCACAGCGTGCCGATGTTGCTTTCGTCGATCGGAAAGAACGCGCCGACCATCATGCCCGCGCGCGACCACAGCAGGACGATCACGCCCTGGGCGATGGCGAACACGCCGGCCTGCCCGACCACCCGCCGGGCGAGCACGAAGGAATCGGCCAATCGCGGCGTATCGCCACGCGCCAGGGCGCGACTCACGCAGTACAGACCGACGCAGATCAGCGGCGCCACGAAGACGAACCCCGACAACAGGGTCGCGAGCAGCGCGAACCGCCCGAGCGTCCAGGCCAGCAGCGAGATGCCGGCGCTGACCAGCACGATGACGACACCGAACAGCAACGACAGCCCGGGCGCCGCACGCAGATCGCGCCAGCCCGCGCGCAACCAGCGCAGGGGGGCGCCGGCATCCAACGCGGCGCAGGGAACGACGAACGGGCGGGCATCCTCGGGCACGACCGGGGACGCATCCGGAGCCGGTGCCGGCACGGGACCCGGTTCTGCCCCCGGTGCGCTGTTCGGCCCGGGGGGCGATTCGGACTGCGAGGACATGGCCGCCTCCGCTGCGGTTTCGGTTCAAGCATACCGGTGCCGGACCGCGTCGGGACAATCCGGCGGAGACGTGGCAGGATCTCGGAACACGCCCGTCTCCCGCAGGCGCCCCATGGCCGACGACCGCCCAACCGACGCTCCGGAATCGCTCGCCGCACAGGCCTATGCCGCATTCGAGGCGGGCGATCTGGAGCGCGCCCGCAGCGGCTTCGATGCGCTGCTGGCGACCACCCCGGACCGGGCCGCGTATCACTACATGCAGGGCCTGGCCAGCAAATATCTGCGCGACTGGCCGCGGGCGCTGGACCACAACCTGCGCGCGCTGGCCCTGATCCCCGACGACGACGAGGACCGCGACGCCATGCGCTGGAACGCCGCGATCGCGGCCACCGCGCTGGGCGACTGGGCGCAGGCGCGACGGCAATGGACGGACTGCGGCATCGCGATTCCGCCGGGCGAAGGCCCGATCGACGGCCGGTTCGGCGTCGCCAGCCTGCGGCTCGAAGCCTGGGGCCGCGCCGAAACGCTGTTCGCGCGACGCATCGATCCGGTGCGCGCCCGTCTGATCAACGTGCCGCTGCCGGACAGTGGATACCGCTACGGCGATCTCGTGCTGCACGATGGCGCGGCCACCGGCGAACGGTTCTTCCACCAGAGCCGCGTCCCGGTGCTGAACGCACTGCAGCGCCTGCAGGCGTCCGAGTTCCGCACCTTCGCCGTGTTCGCGACCTGCCCGGAACAGGGCGATCTAGACGCTCTGCTGTCATTGCAGGGCCCGGGCATCGGCCTGATCGAGGACTGGACCGCGAACGTCGCCCACCTCTGTCTGCGCTGCAGCTACGACATTCCGCATCGTCATCGCGAGACCACGGACGCCTCGGCATGGCGCGAGGAACGCAGCCTCGGTTTCGCCGCGCAGAGCCGGTATGCGGTGCTGCGGCTGATCGAACGCTGGAAAGCGGCCGCGCCGGGACGCGGCCGCCGACGCGATGCGCTGGAATACCGCGAGCACGCCCCGCAC
>JAYRTK010000023.1:0-18741 GCA_041919595.1 Lysobacteraceae bacterium | reverse complement strand
CCAGCGTATCGTTCTGGTCTTCGCGCGTCTCTTCCGGATAGCCGGTGATGAACGATGCCGTGGTGTCGATGCCGAGATCGGCGCAGCGCGCCAGGATCGGTTCGACCAGATCCAGATCCAGACGCTTCATGCTGATCGTCTGCATCCGCCGCGATCCGGTCTCGATCCCGAAATACAGGCCGACGCAGCCGGCGTCCGCCATCGTCTCCAGCAGTGCGGGACTGACGCAGTCCACCCGCGCCGAGACCCGCCAGCGGAATCCGCGCCCGCGCACCGCCTCGCAGAACGCCATCACCTTGTGCCGGTTGACGGTGAACATGTCGTGATCGAGCTTGAACTCGGCGACACCGTAACGCTCGCGCAGCCGTTCGAGCTCGAACACCAGCCGCTCCGGCGATTTCAGCCGGAAGCTGCGCTGGAAGAAACCCGCGGTGGAGCAGAACGTGCACGCGAAGGGACAGCCGCGGCCGGCTTCGATCCGCAACAGATCGAGACCGAGATCCGCGATCGGATACAGGTCGTAGTCCAGCAGCGGCAGACCGTCGAGATCGACGACCTTCGGCTTGCCCTCGGTCATCCGGAACCCGCCGTCGCGGTCGCGCCAGCTCAGCCCGGGAATCTTCGCGAACGTCCGGTCCCGCAGCCCGCGCAGCACCGCCGGAAAGATCTCGTCGGCCTCGTGGCGGACGATCAGGTCGAACTGCGGGAAGCGTTCGAGGATCGGCCGGTCCAGCATCGTCGCATGCGGCCCGCCGAGCAGGATCGGCAGATCGGGCTCGGCGCGCCGCAGACGCGCGGCGACGTTGATCGCGAACAGGAAGCTGCAACCGAGCGTGGTGAATCCCACCGCCTCCGGCGACTGCGCCAGGATCGACGCGGCGGCGCGGTCGTACAGGCGTTCGTCGTAACGCAGCACCCCGGTGCGCAGCAGGCGCTTGGGGTCGTAGATCGTGGTCGTCACGCCATCGCGCGCGGCGGACGCGGCCAACGCCAGCAGCCCCAGGTGCGGATGCACGTCGAGCAGGGCCGTGTCGCCCTCCTCGGGCATCACCAGATTGTCGACCAGGGTCAACCGCATCGTGCCGCCGGCCCCCAGCCCACCACGCCGGCATCCGCCAATGCGTCCAGCGCGGCGCGGACCGCAGCGGTCGTGCCGCGCCCGCCGCCGAGACGTCGCGCCAGGCCCTGCGGCGTGCGCCGGCCATCGATCGCCGCCAGCAGATGGAAGCCGAAGGCGTCGAGCGTGAGCACCGCGACCTCCCCGGTCCCGGGCGCGCGCCAGAAACACAACCGCTGCGGCCGGCGCGGCACGCGCGCGAGATCGGGCTCGCTCGCGTGCAGGACGTCGGACAGCGTCTGCGGGTCGCAGCCCAGCTCGCGCAGCAGCACCGCGCCCCGCAGGCAGGGCGCATCGCCGGCAACCGCTTCGCCATGGGGCACGCTCATCGCATCACCGGCGAACCACGGCCCCAACCGCGCGATCGCCTCCTCGTAATGCAGGGCGTCGCGCAGCAGCCCGTGGCTGCGCACGCGCGGGTCCAGCCAGTCGTCGAGGAACGCGATCAGATCGCGCGCGCGCTCCGGCATCGTGGCGGCGTAGCCGAGGCGACGCTCGGACCGATGCGCTGCGTAGGCGGCGAAGGCCTCGATCTCCATCGCCGTCACGTGCATCAACCGGAAACTCAGTGGAAACAGCGCGCGCAGCGGATTGTGCCGCACCTTCACGCTGAGCCCCGCGAACTTGGCCAGCGCATCGAGATCGATCTCGCCCGGTTCCACGCCCAGCGCGCGCAGGCGCGCGGGCTGCGCGCGCCAGCGGGCGAGCAGTCGCGGCTGCTCCACGCCCGCGGCCATCACCGCATGCACACGGGCCAGACTCATGCCGCCTCCAGCAGTTCGCGCACGCGCTGCAGATGCTGGTGCAGGATCGTCTGCGGAAATGCGCCCGACCAGTTGTATTCCACGGTCAGCGCCTGCGGACGAACCTCGCGCAGCACCCGCTGCAGCAAATCGAACGCCTCCGGCGGCGCCGGCACCGCGTGGTCGTCCCAGGCCACGCCGGACTGCACGCTCATGCCGGAAACGTGGATCTCGACCACCCGATCCAGCGGCAGGCGCGCCAGTTCGCACAGCGGATCCGCCCCGGTGTTGCGGCAGGTGATCAGGAAGTGGGTGAGATCCAGCAGCAGGCCCGCGTCGCATTGCGCCATCACGTCGGCGATGAACGCTGACATCGGCATCGTGCTGCCGGGAATCGGGAAATACTGCGGCGAATTCTCGAGCAGCAGCAGCGTCGATCCCAGCCGCGCGCGCGCCGCCGCGTAGTTGGCGATCACCCGCGCCACCGAATCCTCGCTGAGCTGCGGACAGACGGTGTAGGTCAGCGCCGACGGCGCGATCGCCTCGTCGCCGTCCTCCAGTCCCTCGGCGGACACGAACGCCAGATGCTCGCCGATCCATGGCGTGCGCAGGCGTTCGGCGGCGGCGGCGATGGCGGCGAACGTGTCGTCCGTGGGCGGCACCGTTCCGGCCACCGAGACGCTGGCGCAGTGCAGCACCAGCGGAATGCGCGTCTGCAGCGCGCCCGATTCCGGGGAATGCCGCAATTGCTCGAACGGAATCTCGATGTAGTCGAGCGCGTCCGGATAGGCATCGAGATAGGCGAGCGCGGTCGGGCCGTAGGCCAGGCCGACCTGGGTCCTGCCGGCAATGGCTTCGAAATATTTCATGCCTTGCCTCGCATGGTTCGAGGAAACCGGCGCGTGCGCTTGCCGCAAACGCGGCGTGCGCATGGCGGAGCGGCCGGCGGCTCCGGCGCGGACGCCGGAGCCGCGCGGGACTTCAATCGTAGATGTAGCTGCCGCCGAGCCGGCCACCGGCCAGATCGACCTTGCTCAGGGTCACGGTGAGATTGCCCTTCGCGATGCAGCGCTGGATCGCGGCGATCTTCTTGTCGTCCAGCGGCATCGACAGCTTCAGTTTCGGAATCGTGCCGCCGAGCTTCACGCTGGCTGTCTTGACGGCAGTGGACTTCTTCGCGGTCTTCTTCGCGGCCTTCTTGGCCGGCTTGCGGGTCGTTGCCATTTCCTTCTCTCCTCCCTGCATGTGAAGGCGCCTTCAAGCGCCCGGATCGCGCTTCCCGTCGCGGACGACCGCTCGCGGAAACGCCATTTCGATGCATGCGGTACCGACTGCGACTGCGTGCCCTTTCGGAACGTTCTCTTCGGAACGTCCGTCCCGGGATGCGCGTGCCGGAACTGGAGGGGACGGCGCGCGACTGTGTGTACGACCTGTTGTCTCGGATCCTCCACCCGGCCTTCGGTATGGATTGACGCGACTTCCGTCGCGGGGCGGACACCATCGAACCCGTCGTGGCGCTTCGGCTGGCCGCGCGGTCACGGTGGACGATGCGACCGAAACCGCAGGCATCGGCGAAGCGACTCCGGTGGTCTTCGATCTGCTTCGGGCAGGTAGACGATGGTCTTCGCGATGTCCCTTCGACTGCGTGGCGGATCACTTCAACGGATCACTTCGCCGGCCATCCTGCCGCGGTCTGGCTGCGGTCTCTCACCGGCATTCCTTTCTGCCTGTCTCCGCCCGGAATTCCGGGTGGAGACCTGCCGATCCCGTCGTCGTTTCGCAGAAGCCGCTGAAGATTCGCGTGATTCGATCGCTTTGCTGAATCCATGCAGCGTTCATGCGAGAGGCGTTTCGCACGACGAAAATCGATCTTTCCTGAAAATGGCACAGATTTCGAGAGATTGTCAACTCTCCGTATCGACGAGCTCGACGATCCCGCGCACGCCGCCACGCAGCACGCCACCGCCTGTGCCGTCGCGTTCGCACAGACGCACGCGCGGATCCGGCGTCGGCAACAGCACCACATGCACGCGCCAGTCGATGTCGACGTCGGCATCGAGCATGACCTCGCCCCGACGCAGCAGCGCGACGAGACAGTCGCGCAGCAGGCGCAGCGCGAGGCCACGTCCAACGCAGACATGACCGCCTGCGCCGAACGGAAAATATGCGTATGGCGACGGCCGCAGTCCGTGCCAGCGCGACGGCAGGAACCGCTGCGGCTGCGGAAACAGCGTCGCATCGCGATGCGCGAGGAACGGACACAGCACCACTTCGCAGCCCGCGGGCAAGCGATGTCCATCCAGGCGCACCGGCACGCGCGCCACCCGCGCCATCAGCGCGTTCGGCGTCAACACGCGCAGCGACTCCGCGATCACCGCATCGACCAGCGACGGCACCAGCGACGCCCGGCCGTCGACATCGTCCGCATCCGCTGACTCCGCGCGCAGGCGCGCGCGCAGCCCCGGCAGCTGGCTGAGCGCAAGCAGGGTCCAGGTCAATCCCGCGGCGACCGGTTCATTGCTGGACACGAACAGGACATTGGCATGCGCGACGAAACGATCCTCGTCGAGGGCGTCGTCGCAAGCCAACGTCGCGAACAACCCGAAGTCGCCGATATCGCCGCGCGCGGCGCGGACCGCGCGCCGATAGGCGCGCAGGCCAGCGTCGACCATCGTGCCGCCGTCCACCAGCCGCGCCCGCGTCTGCGGATCCATCGTCGCCCACGGCACGGTCGCGTCACGACGCTGGAGGAAAAACGCCAACAACGCATCGGACTCAAAACCTTGCACCGGCGCCGTGCCGAACAGAAAGACGGAAGCCGCGCGCAGGGTCAACTCGCGCATCGTCGCCAGCAGCGGCCAGCCGTCGGCGGGAAGCGTCGCGCATACGGCGTCGACCGCAGCAGCGACGGCCGATCGCGCCTGCCCCATCTCCGCCGCGGCCAGCGTGCGCGCCAGCATGGATTTCTCGCGGGCATGTGCCTCGCCCCGCATGCCGTGCAGGCTGGCGTTGAGATTGACCAGCGCTTTCGGCAATCCGAAGTGCCGCGCCGCCGACACCGGCAGCACGAAACGCTCGATGTCGCCCAGCACCGCTCGATGATGCGCTTCGCCGAACACTGCGATCACGCCGGTGCATTCGGGATCACGCGACATCAGCGGCCCGCTCATGTCCAGCGCGTAGAGATCGCCCAGGCGCGCACGCCAGTCGGCGAGATAGGCCATCGGGTCGGCGCCGATGCGTTCGACTTCGCCGGCGCGCGGCAGCGACTTCGCGCTCATCCACGCTTCCCGATGCCTGGGGATCGCCTGTCCTCGCGCATGCCGTCTCCCGGCTCGTCCCATGCCGCCGTCATGGCGACGCGGACCATCATACGCAGACGGCGGGGCGCCGCGAACGGACTGGCGCCGACATCGCGGACGTGGCAGTGTGTGCCGCTTGTGTGCGGTCCGGCCGCAGCGAAGGCCGCCGTCTTGCGCCCAGCGAACCGGAGACCCGCAGGTGAAAACGATTGCATCCGCTCTTGCCGCCACCCTGCTCGCCGCGGTCGTCGCACCCAGCGCCTCCGCAGACCCGCCCATCGCGCGTCAGGTGAGCGCCACGCAGGCCGATGCGCCCGCCGCCTACCGCAGCCTGACGACCACACCGGCGGCGACGCCACGCTGGTGGCATGGCGCCACCGTCTACGAGATCTGGCCGCGCTCGTTCCACGATGCCGATGGCGATGGCAACGGCGACTTCGCCGGCATCATCGCGAAACTCGATCACCTCCAGGCGCTCGGCGTCGATGCCATCTGGCTGACCCCGGTGTTCGAGGCGCCGTCGTATCACGGCTACGATTTCCAGGATTTCAACGCGATCGAACGCGACTACGGCAGCATGGCCGATTTCGAGCGGTTCATCGCCGAGGCGCACAAGCGTGGAATCAAGGTGATCCTCGATCTGGTGCTGAACCACATCTCCGACCGGCATCCGTGGTTCCTCGCCTCGGCGAAACGGGTGAAGGGCTACGAGGACGCCTTCATCTGGCGCGACACGCGCCCCGAAGGCTGGGGCCAACCGTGGTCGGACCGGCCGAATCCCGAAGCGGTGTGGCACTGGAACGACACCCGGCGCGCGTACTACTACGGCGCGTTCGGCGGCAGCCAGCCGGACCTGAACCTGCGCAACCCGAACGTGGTCGGCGAACTCGAACACGCGGCCGCATTCTGGCTGGAGAAGGGCGTGGACGGTTTCCGTCTCGATGCCGTGCGCTATGCGATCGAGGACGGTCCGATTCCCGGCCAGGCCGATACGCAGGCCACGATCGATTACTGGACCGGTTTCGCGAGGAAGGTGAAGGCGATCAATCCCGATGCACTGCTGGTGGGCGAAGCCTGGGCCGCGCTCGACGTGAGCGGTCGTTATCGCAACGGCGGCCAGGGCCTCGACGCGGCCTTCGATTTCGATTTCGGCAACATCGTCATCGACATCCTCAATCCGCAGGCCGGACGCAGCGCCGATTTCGGCACCGTCAGCGACACCGACGTCGGCCGCCGCCGCGAAAGCCTGTGGGCGAACCTGCAGCAGCGCGCCGCCGCCGCGCCGCTGGGCTATTTCTCGCCCTTCCTCACCAATCACGACCAGAACCGCCTCATGCATACGCTGGGCGAAGACCCGGCGAAGGCGAAGGTCGCGGCGAGCCTGCTGCTGACCTCGCCCGGCACCGCGTATCTCTACTACGGCGAGGAGATCGGACTGTCGCAGCACAAGACCGGCGAAGACCGCTACCGGCGCGCACCGATGCAGTGGACCGACGACAAGCACGCAGGCTTCAACGCCAGCGGCCGCAACTGGATCGACCTGCCGCCGCCGCGCGGCTATCGCGGCGAACAGGGCCCGTGGTGGGCGAAGTACTGGAAACGGCAGCGCGGCAAGGGCCGCTCGGTCGCGGCGCAGGCGGCCGATCCGGCCTCGCTGCTCAACCACTACACGCGTCTGCTCGCCGTGCGCAACGCCAACCCGGAACTCAAGCAACCGCAGGAACTACGCTATTACCCGGTCGACGCCGCGGACGTCTGGGTGCTCCAGGCCCGTTCCGTCGCGGGCGAGGCCTGGGTGGTGATCAATCTCGATCCCGCGGCACCCGCGACCTTCTCGGTGCCCGGCGCACTCCGGGGCACGCGGACCGACCAGCTCGGCGGCACCGTGAAGGTGCTGGGTGAACGAGTCACGCTGCAGGCAGGCGAGACCCTGGTGTTCTGAACCCGAACCGGTGTTCTGAACCCGAACCGCGGCGACGATTCGGTATGCTGCGCGCGCCCCCTCGCACAGGTCACGCGCCACCATGCTCATCCGTCGCTCCCCGCTGCTCGCCCTCACCCTGGCCTTCGCGGCGCCCGCACCCGCGTCGGATCCGGCCCCCGAAAGCGTCACCTTCGAGCACGGCGACTGGGAACTGGTCTGCGACAACACCCGCACCTGCCGGGCCGCCGGGTACCAGCAGGAATACGAAGAGGCCAGCCCGCCGGTCAGCGTGCTGCTCACGCGCAAGGCCGGGCCGGGCACCGCGGTCGGCGGACAGGTCACGCTGGGCGACGACTGGGAGGAAAGCGTCCTCGACGATCTGCCCGAACGCTTCATGCTCACGATGCTCATCGACGGTCGCGCGCAGGGCGAGATCGCGATGCAGCGGACCAACACCGTCGCCGACCTCACGCCCGCACAGACGACCGCGCTGCTGAAGGCGCTGGCGCGCGACACCCGCATCGAATTCCGCACCGGGGATCTGACCTGGACGCTGTCCGACACCGGCGCCTCCGCGGTGCTGCTGAAGATGGACGAAGCCCAGGGCCGTGTCGGCACCCCGGGCGCCTTGCGCCGGCCCGGCAAACGCAAGGAGTCGGAGGTTCTGCCGCCGGTGCCCGCGCCGGTGGTACGCGCGGTCAAACCGCATCCGCCGAAACCCGCGGACGCCGGCTTCATCGACAAACACGACCAGGCCCTTCTCGACGCCCTGCGCGGCGCGTCCAACGAAGAAGACTGCATGGATCTCTTCGAGGCAAGCGACCCGAAGCCGCTGCAGATCTCGCGATTGACGAAAACGAAACTGCTCGTCTCCACCCGTTGCTGGCTCGCCGCCTACAACGCCGGCGAAGGCTACTGGATCATCAACGACACCCCGCCGTTCGACCCCGAATTCGTCACCGAATCCGCGAATGCCTACGAGGACGGCGAACTGTCCGCCTCGCACAAGGGCCGCGGCCTCGGCGACTGCTGGTCCTCCGAAGAATGGACATGGGACGGCACCGGCTTCGTCGCGACCGGCGAAATGACCACCGGCCAATGCCGCGGCTTCCCCGGCGGCGCGTGGTCGCTGCCGACGCGGGTGAGCGACGTGAAGAAATAGCCGCGACCGCGCCGAGAGCCTGTTTGAAATCCCTGCGCCCGCGTGACTTCGCGTACCGCTGAATCATGCGGGAAGGCCTTCAGGCGCTAGGAAGCACGCGAGCGAGGCGATGACCCGTGATCGGGACTGATGGACGTGTCAGACATCGTTGCTGATCGTGCCTCCAACACGAGATTGAAGTCTTTGAAGCACTTCAATGACCACCTTGTCTTCGTTGTAATGACGGCCGCTGATATCTGCCTGAATGCGCAAGCCAGAACATTCTTCCAGCGTGGCGTCGACATACAGGTATGCGATTGGATCGCCGGTCGCATCGAAAACAAGCCAGGGATGGGCTTGCCCTGGAAGCTCACGGGTCAGGGCGTCTTCTGCAGCCTGGATGCTTGCCACATGATCAAGAAAGTAGGACTTCATGACGTGATTTCGGAAGATTGACTTGAGCCGCCACGATGCAGGCCTGTTCTGAATGATCGAATGTACCGCTATATTTCGGAGCTTGCCGCAATGAACTCAATCGTCGCGATTGACCGCGCAAAAGATCCGCTACCGTCGTGCGCGCACGTCATCGACACCAGGTCACATTGACCGCAGATATCTCACTGCAGAGGACTGCCACACCCGCAACCTGTCCGGCCGGGCCACACACCACCCGAAGAGTCTCTGAACAAGCGTAGCGCATGGCCGCTGCCACGACATGGAGTCGGCTTGAACGAATTGTCAGGCCCCGCCTGATACAGCAAGGCGTTCACCGACAACATTCAACAACTCGTATATTCCTGCCTCTTGCGGGTCGGCAACAATTGTTGTTAGAGCTACCAATTCACGTCCATCTGTCCGTACGAGCTCAATACGATCGACTGGCACTGTAATTCCAGTGCTTCCGTTAACTACTATTTCAATCTTCATTCCGGGCTCAACAGTGCCTTGCATGATTTCGCCAGCAAAGACAAAAGATGACAGCGACGGCAGCCGAAAGGTCTTGTGGACTTTAAAGATTGCTTTCAAAAGAGGCCTAACGCCTTATATCTTTCGATTGACCTACTGTAGGCGCCGAGAGCCCGGCGTGCGCGCCCGATAACGCCTTGGTGTCAGCAGCACCGTAACTCAGCAGGGGCCGCACGCCGGATCTCGCGCCCTGCGCCCGAACAGTTGGACGAGGCTTCCCTCGAACTGATAAGCGTGGGCCTTGGGCGCGATGTTCTCGGCCATCCAACTCTAACGGAGAACGGGCATGACCGCAGTAGGCATCGACATGGGCAAGGCCAACCTGAATGTGGCCGAGGACGATCGTCCGGGTGCAACCCGGCATCCCAATTCCCGGGCGGAAATCGACAAGCCGGTGAAATGGCCGCTGAAAGACGTGGCGGCTGTCGGCAAGCGGCGGACATTGATTGTTGATTGTCCCTGGCGCGTTCTGGCGGCGATGCGTTCATCGAATGCCCGCGATATCGGCGCGTATCCAGGCCTTCGTGGACCATCGGGCGCGCATCGTTTTTCGCGGCCCGCGCGGAATGCCGGCGAATGGCGTAGGATGATGGCAGTAAGCGCTTCACTCGCGCGTTGCGACCGAATCGTTCATCTTCTTCCGGCCGTTTCGCTCCCTTTCTGCGTGACCGCCCCTTGCGGGCGTCGTCTTCCGGGAGCCGCCATGCCGGGGTATCGCACCATCCATTTCACGACGCCATCGACGATGGTGTCCGCATGAACGCGTCGCCGAAGACGGCAGAGCGCATCCTCGCGCCGCCGAAGGAAGAGAACGTGCACTGCAGCCGCTGCGATGCGCTGTGCTGCCGATTGACGGTGGTGCTGTTCGAGGAAGACACGATTCCCGGACATCTCACCGAATTCAACGATCAGGGCGTGCGAGTGATGGCGCGCGACGAGGACGGCTGGTGCGTGGCGCTGGACGGCGCGAAGATGAATTGCGGCATCTACGACACGCGGCCGACGATCTGCCGCAAGTTCGCGATGGCCGGCCCCTACTGCCTCGATGTGCGCGCGGAGGCGCGACGCGCGGCGCGGCCGGTTCCGATCACCCTGTTGCGTTGACACCGTCGCGCCGAGGCCCACATGACCAGAAAAAAGACCGCCACGCCCGCCGTCGCCGCGCCGGGCCCCATGCAGGTGCCCACACAGGCACACGCGCCTGCGTCCGGGCAGGCGCCCGTGAAATCGGTCGCGCGTCAACCGTTCCACGCGACGCGGGAAGAGCGCCGCAGTGCGTTGACCCATGCACAGATCGCCGACGATCTGGCGGCATTCGAGCGGGACGGCGGCAGGATCGAGGTGCTGGGCAATACGCCGATGCTGCGAACGATTCCGCTGTCGCAGAGCCCGCCCCCCGCGGGCGCGCAGAAGCAGCCGGCGGCGGGCGCGCCTGCGGCCGCGACGGACGCGTGCGGGGATCGTGGCGGGGCCTTCGGCCCCGCACTACACTCGGCGGATGAACACGCCACCGAAGCGCCGCGCGCGCGCCCTGCTCCGCTCGCTTCCCGCCCTGCTGCCGGTGCTGTGCACGGCCGGGGCCGGAACCGTCTCCCTGCCCGCACATGCGCTCGACGGCAAATGGACGCCGCAGCAGGTGCTCGACATCGATGCCCGCTGGTTGAAACGCCAGGGATTGAAATTGCCGCCATCGGCGCTCTGGGACGGACAGCGCGGGACCGGTCTGCTGACCGGTGCGGTCAGCATCTCCGGGTGCACCGGCGCCTTCGTTTCGGCGACCGGACTGATCGTGACCAATCACCACTGTCTGTTCAACGTGGTGCAGGAGCACAGCACGCCGGAACGCGATCTGATCACCAACGGATTCCTGGCGCGCACGCCGGCCGACGAGTTGCCCGGCAGCACCGCGCGGGTCGAGATTCCCCGACGCTTCACCGATGTCACCGCGCAGGTGCTGGCCGCGGTGCCCGGGGGCGCGACGCCGGAGGCGCGGCTGCAGGCGATCGACCTGGCGCAGAAGGCGCTGGTCGCCGCGTGCCAGCAGCAGGCCGATGTCAAATGCAAGGTCGCGGCGTTCGACGACGGCGTGACCTACACCCTGATCGAGTCGATCGAACTGCGCGACATCCGCCTCGTCTACGCGCCGCCGCGCGCGATCGGCGAATACGGCGGCGAGGTCGACAACTGGTCGTGGCCGCGCCATACCGGCGATTTCGCGATCGCCCGCGCCTACGTCGGTGCCGACGGGCGTCCGGCGGACCGCGCCGACGGCAACCGGCCGTACGCGCCCGAGTTCTTCTTTCCGATCTCGGACGAAGGCCTGGACGAAGGCGATTTCGTGATGGTGCTGGGCTATCCCGGCGTCACCTACCGCGCATTGATCGCCGAGGAGATGCGCGAGCGCCGCGAACGCTTCTTCGTGCGCCGCGAGGATCTGTTCGGCGAGTGGATCGCGATTCTGGAATCGGCGAGCGCGAACGACGCGGCCGGCGCGATCGCGGTGGCGGCGAATCTCAAGGGGATCCACAACCGTTTCAAGAACGCGCAGGGCCAGATCGCGGGCCTGGATCGCGGACGGATGGTCGAACGCCAGGCCGCGCAGGACGCCGCGGTGGCGGCATGGGCGGCGCAGCACCCCGAACATGCCGGTGCCGGCGCCGCACGCGAGCATCTGCGCGCGGTGCTGGCCGAACGCGAAGCCGGCTGGGAGCGCGATTTCCTGCTCAATCTGGTGCCGATGGGCACCGAAAGCGTGGCCGGCGGCATCCCGCCGCTGCCCAAGGGGCTGTACTTCGGCGCGACCCTCGCCCACAACGCGATCGAGCAGGCGAAACCGGACGCCGCTCGCGCCGCGGGATTCGGACCGGCCGATCGCGGCAAGCTGCGCGATCGCCTGCGCACCGAACAGCGCAACTATTTCGCCGCCGCCGATCAGCGCATTTTCGCCGCGCTGGTGCGGCGCGCGCTGGCGCTGCCGGCGGACCAGCGCATCGCTGCGGTCGATGCCCAGTTCGGCGGCATGGACGCGGCGCAGATCGAACAGCGGATCGCGGCGATGTACGCGGCCAGCCCGCTGCTCGATCCCGACCGTCGCGAGGCGATGCTGGACGAGCCGATCGAGACACTGGCGGCCCGCGACGATGCGCTGCTGGCGTTCGGCATCGCCTGGAACCGCGACCTGCGCGCGCTGCGCGAGCGCGAACGCGGCTGGAATGCGCGCGCGGCCCTGTACCGCCCCGTATGGCGGCGCGCGGTGGCGGCGCATGCCGGCAAGCCGATCGCGCCCGACGCCAACAGCACGCTGCGCATCAGCTTCGCCCACGTGCAGGGCTACGCGCCGCGCGACGGCGTCGCCTACACCCCGTTCACCACCCTGGCCGGGGTGCTGGAAAAACACACCGGGCAGGCGCCGTTCGATCTGCCCGAAACGGTACGCCGGGCCGCGCAGGCCACGGGCGCCGGTGCGCAGCGGGTCAACTTCCTGGCCGACGGCGACACCAGCGGCGGCAACTCCGGCAGCCCGGTGATCGATGCCCGCGGCCGCCTGGTCGGGATCAACTTCGACCGGGTCTGGGAAAACGTGGCCGGAGACTTCGGTTTCAACCCGGCGGTTTCCCGCAACATCAGCGTGGACGTCCGCTACCTGCTGTGGATCCTGCGGGACGTGGAGCGGGCCGACGGCCTGCTGCGGGAGCTGGGCGCCGACGCGGACTGACGCGATATGATCGGCGCCGGGCCGACGGGAAACCGTCCGGGGAGTCCGGCCGCCGCTCCAGGGAAGGGGAGAACCAACGTCATCCTGTCCGGGTCCATCTCCGGCAAGCCCTCGCTCGCAGGAAGCCCAGCGTTCTGCGGACACCCATCGGAGTCCACCAGCCATGTCCGCGGTTCCCCCCGCCAATCTCACCGATCTGATCAATCGGCGCGCCTCGGTGGACAAGCCCGAGCTGGAGGCGCTGGCGGCCGCGCTGTGGCCGAAGCTCGAACGCCTGGCCGCGCACCAGCTCCAGGGCCGCAAGGGTCTGACCCTGCAGGCCTCCGATCTGGCCCAGGACGCCTACATCGCGCTGATGCACGAGTTCCCGGGCCGCTTCAACAACCGCGAACATTTCTACGCGCTGGCGGCGCGGATCGTGCGCAACATCGTGGTCGATTACCTGCGCCGGCGCAGCGCCGACAAGCGCGGCGGCGGCATCCCGTTCGAGCGGCTGGAAAAGGCCGAGAACGATATCTCCGCGGCGATCGACGAGTCGGTCGACTGGATCGCGGTGGACGCCGCGCTGACCGTGCTCTCGGCACAGCACGAGGACGCGGCGCAGGTGGTGGAACTCAAGTTCTTCGCCGGCCTCACCAACGAGCAGGTCGCCGAAGCGATGGGCCTGTCGCGGGCGACCGTGATCCGGCACTACCGCTACGCGCGCGCGTGGCTGATCGACCATTTCGGCGCGGAGACCGCTGTCGATGGTTGAACCCGGGACGGGTACGGCCGACGAAGGACGGCTGTTCGAGGAGCTCTGCGAATTGGACCCGGAGGCCCGGGCGCAACGGCTGCGGACACTGGACGACGCGCACCCGGCGCTGGCGGCGCGACTGCGCAGGCTGCTGGCGATCGACGAGGCCTACGGCGCGCACACCGCGCGCAGCGTGCTCGCCACCGAACTGCCAGACCCGCTCGGCGACATCAGCGACATCGGGCCGTTCCGGCTGGTGCGGCAGATCGGCCGCGGCGGCATGGGTGTGGTCTATCTGGCCGAGCGCCGCAACGACTTCCGGCAGGAGGTCGCGATCAAGATCCTGCCGCGCTTCGCCACCGACGACGCCGGCCGCGAGCGTTTCGCGCAGGAACGACGGATCCTCGCCCAACTGCGCCATCCGAACATCTGCAGCATTCTCGACGGCGGCGAGCTGCCCGACGGCACGCCCTGGCTGGCGATGGAGTACGTCCCCGGCGAATCGCTGTGCGTGCGCTGCGAACGCCGCGATATCGCGCTGGGCGAACGCATCGCGCTGTTCCTGCAGTTGTGCGATGCGGTGCAGTACGCGCACCGCAACCTGGTGATCCATCGCGATCTCAAGGACAGCAACGTGCTGGTGGACGAGAACGGGCGGGTCAAGCTGCTCGATTTCGGCATCGCGAAATCGCTGGCGTCGCTGCCCGCCGACGGCCAGACCGCGGCGCACGACCGGTTCTTCTCGCCGCTGACCGCCTCGCCCGAACAGGTCCGCGGCGAACGCGCGACCGTGGCCACCGACGTCTATGCGCTGGGCGCGCTGCTGCATCAGCTGCTGTGCGGGTTCCTGCCGTTCGAGCATCCAACGCGGTCGCCGCTGGACCTGCAGCGGGCGATCCTCGACAACGTGCCGCCGCGCATGAGCGATGCGCTGCAGCGTGCGCCGGACAGCGATCCCGCGCGCCGCGCGCCGCGCCCGCGTTCGATCCCGCCGCAGGCGCTGCGCGGGGAGCTGGACGCGATCGTCGCCCACTGCCTGCGCAAGGCGCCTTCCGAACGCTATGCCGAGGTCGGCGATCTGGCGCGCGATCTGCGCGCCTGGCAATCGGGCCATCCGATCTCGATCTCGCAGGGCGATCGCCTGTACCGCAGCCGCAAGTTCCTGCGCCGGCACCGGCTCGCGGTCGCGTTCGCCGTCACCACCACGGTCGGCGTGCTGGGCGCGCTGGCGGTGACGCTGTGGCAGGCCTCGGAACTGCGCATGCAGCGCGACGCCGCGGAGGCGGCGCGACGGCGCTCGGACATCGACCGCGATCGCGCGCGCGCGGTCGCCGCGTTCATGCGCGACACCTTCGAGGAGGCCGATCCGACCAAGACCACGCGCAGCAGCCTGCTCGCGCGGGAACTGATCGAACGCGGCGCACACCGGCTGGAAGGCCTCGCGGGCCAGCACGACATCCAGGCCGACCTCGCCCTGATGCTGGCCGAAAGCAACGCCGGCATGGGCCTGACCCGCGAGAGCGAAGACATCCTGCGCGCCTACGCACCGGCGATCGACGCGCTCGCCGCGGAGGATCCGGTCATCCGCTGGCGCGCGCACAGCCTGCGGCTGGCCAACCGCATCAAGCTCGATATCGGCAGTCCGCTGCTCGATCCTTCGGTGGACACCGCACTGGACGAACTGCAGCGCAACGCCGATTCCCCCGAGACCCGGAGCCGCGTGGCCCTGCTGCGCTCGCGCCTGCAGGCGCGGCGCTCGCAGTTCGGCGCGGCGGCACGCACGCTCGAAGCCGCCTGGCGCAACCACGGCGCGGCCCTGACGCCGGCGCAGTCGCTGCAATTCCGCGTGGATCTGGGCAATGCCCTGCTCAACGCCAATCGCCCCGACGATGCCCGCCGGATCTGCGAAGCGATCGGCGGCGAGAAGCTGGATGTCTACGAGCCGGCGCTGCAGACCCTGGCGCTGCGTCTGATCGTGCGCGAGCTGCGCATGCGGCAGGATCCGGGCGAGGCGCTGGGCGAGGCGATCGCTCGCTGGCGGAACACCACCGAGCGGCTCTACGGCGAGGACTCGCTGGCGGCGGCCAAGGTCTACGAGAACATGATCGACCTGACCGCGGATCCGCGCGAGCAGGATGCCCTGATGGAGAAGGCCTACAACATCCAGCGCCGGAAGCTGCCCGCGGTCTCGATCGAACGCGCCTACGCCGAATACAACATGGGGTATTTCCATCTGGAACTGCGCCATCGGCCGGACCGTGCCGAACCGCACCTGGCGGCCGCCGTCGGGATCGGCCACAAGGTCGCGGGGCGCGGGCATGCCGATGTCATCACGTTCGAACAGACCTGGGCCGAGACCCTCAATGCGCTGGGCCGTCACCGGGTCTGTCTGGAGCAGCTGGCGTCCCCGCCGAGCGAGCCGGAAGACACCAGCGACGCGAAGCGTCTGAGCCGACTGCATCTGGAACTGGCCAAGGCGGCCCGCGCGCTGGGTCGTCACGACGAAGCCAGGGCCACGATCGCGGCCGTCCGCAGCCTGTGGCAACGGCTGGGCCGTCCGCTGCCGGACGAACTGGGCGAGGCGATCCGCGGCATCGAGGCGACCCTGCCCGCGACCGCACCGGCGGGCACGCAGGGCCGTTGATCCGGTCCGAATCCGGTTTGCGCTCGTACAAGAACCCACCCTCGAAGAGTGCTTTCCATGCTCGCCCGTCTTCTGCCCATCACCCTGTTGTCGCTGTGGACACCGGCCGCGTTCGCGTTCCCCCCTTGCCCGCAACAACCGGTGGAGATCGATCCGATCGACGGCCCCGGTCCCGCTCTCGAATCCACGGAACCGCGCCATCAGGTCTGGTACGCCCATGTCGGCAATGCGGAGACGCTGTCCGCGATCGTCGTGTCGGAACCGGACAACGGCACCCTGCCGGGCACCGGCAACTGCCGCGCGGACAGCATGATCCCGTTGCCCGGGTTCCACAGCGCCGCCCCGGGCATCGGCCTGATGGCGCCGTTGGCGCCTCTGGCGGGCTACGGCCTGCTCGCGCTGCCAGACCTGCGCAGCGAACCCGTCGGCGCGAGCATCACCTATCGGCTGAATGTCGAGGTCGACAACACGCCGCTCGCCGCACCCGGCGACTGGGTCGACGTGATGCAGTTCATCTTCCGCTGGGACGAGTGGCCGAACGGCTCGCAGCTCCCGTCCACGCTCTACCGTCTGCGCATACGGCAACCGGCGGCCGACGCGCCCATCCTGGAGGTCATCGAAACGCGGGCGGCCTGGAACAACGGCAACGACACGGCACCGGTCTCCGAGGACGTGGTCGCGACGATTCCGCTCAACAACGGCGAGACGACGCTGATCGCGCTGCGCTGGTTCCAGATCAATCGCGGGAACGGCGAAGGCGGGGGCTACGGTTTCGAGCTGCCGATCGAGTCGCCGATCGACACGGGAGAGACGAAATCGATGGAGACCGGATCGTCCGATGCCGAGCCCGGCATCACCACCGCCGACGTGATCTTCGATGATCGGTTCTTCGACGCCAGATTCGAGATCCTCGGACCCGGCGACACCGTGCTCTATGGTGTCGATCTGACCGGACAGTGGGCCGACGAACTCTGGATGGGCCTGTTGAACCACCACACCCCGACCGCAGCGCCGGGCGTGTGGAGCGCGGGCGTCCTGCTGGAGAATTCTGAACTGCGCATCGAGTACTGATCCTCGCATCGCCATGGAAGGCGAAACCGCAGAGTCCTGCCGCAACGCGCGGGACGCGGACGACGTACACCACGTGATTCCTTCCACGGAGAACCTCATGTTGAAACGCATCCTCCCTCTCGCGCTGCTCGCTGTCTGGGCGCCGGCCGCCTTCGCCTTCCCGCCCTGTCCGCAGGAACCGGTCGACCTCATCCCGATCGACGGCCTGAGCACGGGCAGCGGGCCGACCGCCGCTTCGGCCACGCCCTGGTTCCAGGGCTGGTACGCGTTGGTGGGCGATCAGACGATCATCGACGGGATCAAACCCATCATGCGCGTCGGCTCCGCACCCTACAGCGGCAAGTGTCGCGACCGGGACGTGCTGCCGGTGCTCGACGCGCATCTCGGCAACGACGCCGTGGATATCTCGCCGGCCTATGCGCCCCGATCGGGCTTCGGTGTCATCGCCCTGCCCGATCTGCGCACGGTCGGCGTCGAGACCAACGTGCGTTACATCCTCGACTTCACGATCGACAACACGCCGCTGGCCGAAGCCGGGGAATGGTTCGACGTGGCCGAATTGAGATTCCAGTGGCAGCAGGCGTCGGCGGATGTCGGTGCGCGTGCGACGTCCACGCTGTATCGCATCCGCAAGCGCCAGATCGACAAGGAATCGCAGGTGATCGAAATGATCGAAGCCCGCGCCGCGTACTGGGGCGGACCTTACGCGCGCCCGCCGATCTATCAGCGCGTGCTGCTGAGCATGCCCATCCATGCCGACAAACCCGGCACCCAGGTGTCGCTGCGCTGGAGCCAGTCCGCCCGGCGCGCCGATCAGGACACGATTCCGCAACCGCCCGAAATGGAGACGATGACCGCGCTCCCGCTCGAAGAGCCCCTGCCCGCATGGACGATGCAGGTCGACGCCGCGATCGAGATCTTCGACGAGACCGGGAAAAAGATCGGCGGCATCGCCCTGCCGCAGCAATGGGCCAGCGAACTGTCGATGGGCCTGCTGAACTACCGCGTGGGCGATGCGTCCGGATACGCCGGTCGCCACGGCGTCGCGCTCGAGAACATGATCCTGCGCGCCGAGACCTTCTGAACGGAACATCCGGTTCCGCAGCGCACATCCTGCGTGGGCGCTGCGTCGATGCGACCCTGATGGCGCATCCGTGTCACGTTGATGTCGCGTTGCCGCGCGGGATCCCGTTTTCGTTCGCGGAGACCGCTTCCGCCGGGTGCGTTCCGGTTGATCCTGTTTGTCCGCGAAACACGCTGTCATCCACAAGCCCTGAACCGCCCCGGCTTTCTTGGAGGCCGTCTGGTTTGAGTCAGGCCGCCTTGGCCTGACCGGCATGTTGCCGATAGTAAGCCGCTTCGGCTTCCGCTGGCGGGACATG
>JAYRTK010000022.1:0-19137 GCA_041919595.1 Lysobacteraceae bacterium | reverse complement strand
CAGAAGCGGCATTTCTGCGCGCTGGGATCGGTCAAGAGCAACATCGGCCATGCCTCCGGCGCGGCCGGCGTGGCCAGCGTGCAGAAGGTGCTGCTGTGCATGCAGCACCGCACGCTGGTGCCGAGTCTCAACGTCACGAAGGAGAACACCCTGTTCGACTTCGCCGATTCGCCGTTCTTCGTGTCGAAGACGACGCGGGCCTGGGACAGCCCGGAAGGGACGCCGCGCCGCGCCGCGGTGAGTTCGTTCGGTTTCAGCGGCACCAATGCCCATCTCGTCATCGAGGAATACCTGCCCTCGACGACCACCGCGCCCGCCGCGCGCGTCGCGAATCCGTTGCCGGTGGTGCTGTCGGCGCGAACCGCGGGCCAGTTGAAGCGGCGGGTGCGGGATCTGCAGGGCGTCCTCGCCGCGCAGCGCAAGAGCGGCACGCTCGATCTGCCGTCGATCGCCTACACCCTGCTGGAAGGACGCGAAGCGCTCGACGAGCGCCTGGCGCTGGTCGTGCGTTCGATCGATGAACTGGCGACCGGACTGGAAGCCTTCCTCGACGGCGCCACCAGCGGTGCCGGCTGGTGCAGCGGCAAGGTCCAGCGCGACGAGGACGGGTTGCCGCGCATCTCCGCGGACGGCAGGCGCGCGGGCGACGTCATGGCGCTCGCACAGGCCTGGGTGCAGGGCGATACGCTGACCTGGGCGATGCTGAACGTCGGCGCGAAGGTGCGCCGGATCGCCCTGCCCACGTATCCCTTCGCGGCGAAGCGTTACTGGGTCGATCCCGCGGTGGTGCCGAAACCCGCCGCATCGGCGCCGGACGCTGCCGCGCCGCCCGCCTCCGCGCCTCCGGCCTCGGCGCCACCGCCGGAACGTCCCGCGCCGACGGTCGCGACCGCGGTCGCCGGTCAGCGCAGCTACCGCCTCGACCCGGCGACGCTCGCATCTTGTCTGCGCGCCGGCGATACCGCGGCGCCGGCCGCCGCGTTCCTGGAAATCGTGCGCATGTCGCTCGCCGACGCGGCGGGCCAGGCCGGCACGCCGGTGTTGGCGGATGTGGTCTGGGGACAGCCGCTGCGGCCCGCGCCGGAGCGCGAGATCGAGGTCGCGCTGCTGCCGCAACAGAACGGGGTGTGGGCGTTCGAGATCCACAGCGCCGCGCGCGGTGCCCAGGGATCGTTCGACGAACAGGTGCACTGCCAGGGGCTGGTGCGCTTCGCGACGACGCCGTCGCTGCCCGGCGTGGATCTCGCGGCGCTCCGCGGCCGCCTGTCCGCGGTCGCGCGGACGGACGACGAGACGCGCATCGAGACGGTTTTCCGCAACGGTCACGAACTGCTGGTGTCCCTGCGTCCGCTGCAGGACACGGGGCGCGGTGGCGACCTGCCCGCGCAGCGCATCGACCGTATCGATGCGGCGCTGCGCGCGACCGCGTGGCTCAGTCGCGACGGTGCGGCGGCGTTCGCGGACAGCGCGCGTCCGGATGCGCTGCAGGCGATGTTCGACGCGAAGGACGGTCCGATCCCGGCCTGGCGCTGGGCGTGGCTGCGTCCGGCACCGGGACCCGCGCAGCAGGCCGGCGCGATGGTGATCGACATCGATCTGTGCGATGCCGATGGCGCGGTCCTGCTGCGGCTCGCGGGCGCGACCTACGATCGGCTCGCGTGGGCGCCGCTGCAGGCCGATCCGGCCGCCGCTCCCGCGCAGGCACCGACCGCCACCCCGCCGTCCGCGTGTCCGCACATCGCTCTGGCGGCGCTGGAATGACCCTCCGTCGCACCGACGTCCTTTCCGCTCATGCCCTGTCCAGGGCGAATCACATTGCGATCTCCTCATGACTGCCTATTCCTCCTCGCATCGCAGCGCATCGTTCCTCGTCGGCCGGGTCATCGTCGAAGACCTGGAGCAGGGCATCCGGTCGATCCGGCTGATCCGCGACCCCGACGCGGCGCCCGAGGGTCCCGACGCCATCGCGCAACTGCACGACGCGCTCGCGGCGGCCGCCGCGCACGAGGGGCTGAAGGTCGTCCTGCTGTCCGGTCTCGGCGAGCTGTTTTCCGGCGGCGATCGCGCGCTCGCGGATGCCCTGATCGAACGCGGCACGGTCGCGGCGCTGTCGGCGTTCCCGTGTCCGCTGATCGCCGAACTGCCGGGCGATGGTCTGGGGCCTGCGCTGTTGCTTGCGGCGCTGTGCGACATCGTGGTGTGCAGCGAGACCGGGCGTTACGGTTGGCCGACGGAGGCGGACGGCGCCGGGTTTCCCACGCCGGCCGAATACGCGCTCGCCGAAGCGCGTTTCGGGCCGGCGTTCGCCGCCGAACTGCTGACGACGGGGCGGGCGCGGACCGGGCTCGCCCTGCGCGACGGCCATTGGTGCTGTCCGGTCGTCGCCGACACCGAGGTCGCGCCGCATGCCCGCGCGCTGGCCGCGCAACTGGCGGACAAATCGCGCGATGCGCTGCTGCTGCTCAAGCCGCATCTGGCGCGGACCGTTCGCGAGCGCGGCGCCGCGCTGACGATCGCGGCACCGGCCATCGCCGATGCGGCGCAGGCCGTGCCGGCCGATGCCGCGCAGGCCGCCGTGCCGAAGACCCTGGGCAAGCATCTTGCCGTGCGCGACGAGGGCGGCGGTGTGTTGACGCTCACTCTCCGTCGTGGCGGGAAGAAACACGACACCCGGGCGATGGCGCAGGATCTGCAGACCGCCTTCGCTCATGCCGCGATCCGTGCCGGTCATCGCGCGATCATCCTCGTCAGCGAGTACCCGGGCTTCCTGCCCGAGTCCGATGCCGTGGCCGACGATGCGCTGCTGGCGCTGATGCGCGCGCTGGCGGACGCGCCGCTGCCGGTGGTCGCGATCGCCGGCGCCGTGCCGGGCGCGCGCGCCTGGCTGGCGCTGCAGTGCTGCGATGCCGTGATCCACCAGGAGGATGGCCATTACGATGCGTCGCCGCTGCTGGCGTCGACCGCGCTGGCCGGCCCCGCCGCGCGTCTGTTCGCTCTGCGCCTCGGTACCGGTGCGGCACGCGAACTGCTGCTCACCGGCGCCGGTCGCAGCGGTGCCGCGCTCGTGGCGTGCTCGCCGGCCCTGCATTCGGTCCCGCGCGCGCAGGCGGTGGAGACGGCGCTCGCGCGTGCCCTTGGCTGGGCGCGGTGGCCGCAGTCGGCGGTTCTGGCCTGGAAGGCCGCGCGCGCGGTCGCGCTCGCCGATGCGCTCGAGGACCGGGCCGATCAGGCCGAGTCGTCGTCCGATGGCGTCGCCGAAACGCCCGTCGTCTCGCCGACGCCGATGACCCTCGCGTCGTCGGTGGTCTCCGCCACGTTGCATCCCGGCGGCATCGCCGAAGTGGTCATGCAGGACCGGGCCTCGAAGAACATGCTCTCGCCGGCGCTCGTCGAAGGCCTGGCCGAAGTGTTCGCGCAGCTCTCGGCGTCGCCCGCGTGCAAGGTCGTGGTGCTGACCGGTTACGACACCTATTTCTGCTCCGGCGGTACCCGCGAGGCGCTGCGCGCGATCCAGGAAGGGAAGGTGGTCTTCACCGACGACCGCACCTTCCGTCTGCCGCTCGACTGCCCGGTCCCGGTGATCGCGGCGATGCAGGGCCACGGCATCGGCGCCGGCCTGTCGCTGGGACTGTTCTGTGATTTCCCGCTGCTCAGCGAGGAGAGCCACTACGTCAGTCCGTACATGACCTACGGTTTCACGCCGGGCGTGGGCGCGACCCTGATCGTGCCGGAGCGCTTCGGCACGGATCTGGCCCGGGAAACCCTGTTGACCGCCTGCGAATGCGAGGGCATCGCCCTGCCGGCGCGCGGCGTGTCGCTGCCGGTGTTGCCGCGCGCGGCGCTGCGCGACGCGGCGATGGCGCTCGCCGGACGCCTGGCGCGGCTGCCGAGGGCCGGTCTGGCGCGCATGAAGCGCCATCTCAATCAGTCCGTGCGCGATCGCCTGGACGAGGTCTGCGCGCAGGAACTGGCGATGCATGACGCGACCTTCGTCGGTCGCGCCGACACCCTGGCGCGGATCGAGACCGCGTTCGGTCGCGGCGAGGACACGACGAGGACGACCGCCGCCGCCCCCGTGCACACGACCGCATCGGCGACGGGCGAACCGGTCGCGAACGTGCAGGCGAGCGTGCCGGTCGCGAATGCGGCCCCGGCGCCGGCGGCGCGCATGGCCGAGGAGATTCCCCTGCACGCGATCCGCGACACCCTGCTGCACATGCTCGCGCGCGAACTGCATCTGGACGACGACGAGGTCGATGCCGATCGCCAGTACACCGATCTCGGTCTGGATTCGATCACCGGCGTGACCTGGATCCGCAAGGTCAACGAACGCTACGGCCTGTCGCTGGACGCGACCATCGTCTACACCTATCCGACGATCGCGAAGCTGGCGCAGCACGTGAAGTCGCTGGTCGGCTCCCGCGACGCGCGGCAGGCCACGCCGGATTTCGCCGAACTGGAGACCCGCAAGCTGCTCGCGTTCGGGACCGTGGAACCGGTCGTCGCCGCGCCGCGCATCGCCCTCTCGGCGGTGGACGCGGGCGTGGACGTCGGCGCCGTTGCCGCGGCTCCGGCTCCGGTCGCCCTGTCCGCGCCCGCGCCCGTGGCCGGCGAACTGTCGCTGGGCACGATCCGCGACACCCTGCAGCGCATGCTGGCGCGCGAACTGCATCTGGACGACGACGAAGTCGATCCCGATCGCCAGTACACCGATCTCGGTCTGGACTCGATCACCGGGGTGACCTGGATCCGCAAGGTCAACGAACGCCACGGCCTGTCGCTGGACGCGACCATCGTCTACACCTATCCGACGATCGCGAAGCTGGCGCAGCACGTGAAGTCGCTGGTCGATTCGCGTGACGCGCATCAGGCCACGCCGGATTTCGCCGAACTGGAGACCCGCAAGCTGCTTTCGTTCGGGGCCGCGGAACCGGTCGTCGCCGCACCGCGCATCGCCCTGGCCGAGGTCGCGGTCGCGGCCGCCGCGCCGAGTGCGCCTGTCGCGCCCGTCAGCGGTGACGTGCCGCTGCGCACGATCCGCGACACCCTGCAGCGCATGCTGGCCCGCGAGCTGCATCTGGACGAAGATGAAGTCGATCCGGACCGCCAGTACACCGACCTCGGTCTGGATTCGATCACCGGCGTGACCTGGATCCGCAAGGTCAATGAACGCCATGGCCTGTCGCTGGATGCGACCATCGTCTACACCTATCCGACGATCGCGAAGCTGGCGCAGCACGTGAAGTCGCTGGTCGATTCGCGCGATGCGCAGCAGGCCACGCCGGATTTCGCCGAACTGGAGACGCGCAAGCTGCGCGCCTTCGCAGGCGACCCCGTGCCGTCGCAGGGCGGCGGCCTCGTGCTGTCGAACGTCGAGGCCCTTTCCGTGCCGACGACGGCGCCGGTACCGGTGGTCTCGCTGGCGCCGGTCGTACCGGCTTCGACCTTGCCCGCTTCGACGGCTGCGGCCTCGTCGGAGATCGCCGTGCGCGAGACGATGCTCGCGCCGTTCCGCCAACTGACCTCGTGGCGTCGTGGCCAGGCGGCGCTGCCCGCAGGCGAGACGACACAGGCGCAGGCGCCGCGGGTGCCGGAGGACATCGCCGTGATCGGCATGGCCGGGCAGTTCCCGATGGCCCGCGACATCGATGCGTTCTGGGAGAACCTGCGGGCCGGCGTCGACGGCATCCGCGAGCTTGCGCCCGACCGCTGGGATCTCTCCGCCTGGTACCAGCCGGGCGAACCGACGGAAGGCAAGACCAATTCCAAGTGGCTGGGCCAGCTGGAGGACTACGATCGTTTCGATCCGCTGTTCTTCAACATCTCGCCGGCCGAAGCGCGCGCGATGGATCCGCAGCAGCGCATGTTCCTGCAGACCTGCTGGCGCAGCATCGAGCACGCCGGCTACGACCCGCGCAGCCTCGGCGGCAGCCGCTGCGGCGTGTTCGTCGGCGCCGCCGCCAACGACTACGGCGATCTGTCGCGCCGGACCCGGTTGAGCGCCTACGGCTTCACCGGCAACGCCAGCTCGATCCTCGCCGCCCGCATCGCCTATCTGCTCGATCTGCAGGGGCCGTGCATCACCATCGATACCGCCTGTTCGGCGTCGCTCGTCGCGATCGCGAACGCCTGCGACAGCCTCAGCCTCGGCAGCAGCGATCTGGCTCTCGCCGGCGGCGTGTACATCGGCGCGGGTCCGACGATGCACATCATGACCGCGCAGTCGGGAATGCTCTCGACCGACGGCCGCTGCTACACCTTCGATCACCGCGCGAACGGTTTCGTGCCGGGCGAAGCGGTCGGCGTGGTGATGCTGAAACGACTCGCCGACGCCGAACGCGACGGCGACCGCATCCACGCCGTGGTCCGCGGCTGGGGCGTGAACCAGGACGGGCGGACCAACGGCATCACCGCGCCGAATCCGGCGTCGCAGACCCGCCTGATGCAGGAGGTCTACCGCCGCCATCGCATCGATCCGGCCGAGATCCAGCTGATCGAAGCGCACGGCACCGGAACGCCGCTGGGCGATCCGATCGAGATCCGCGGCCTGATCGACGCGTTCGGTCCGTCGCCGGATGCGGCCCCGTACTGCGCGCTGGGTTCGGTGAAATCCAACATCGGCCACTGCCTCACCGCGGCCGGCGTGACCGCCTTCATCAAGGCGGTGCTGGCCGTGGCGCATCGCGAACTGCCGCCGACGATCCATTTCGAGCGGCTCAATCCGCATATCCGCCTCGAGGGCACGCCGTTCTACGTGAACACCGCGCTGCAGCCGTGGACGCCGCGCGGCGACGCGCGACGCCATGCCGCGGTCAGTTCCTTCGGCTACAGCGGCACCAATGCGCATATCGTGATCGGGGAATACACCGGCGCGCCGCGCAGACCGGCCACGCAGTTGCCGCCGGCCTTCATCGTGCCGCTGTCGGCCAAGACCCCGGCGCAGCTCACCGACATCGTCCGCGATCTGCTGACCTTCGTCCGCCGCCACGGCGACGAGGTCGCGCTGGCCGATCTGGCCTACACCCTGCAGGTCGGTCGCGCCGCGATGGAGGAGCGTCTGGGGTTCGTGGTCGATTCCATGGCCCAGCTCGCGGACCGGTTGCAGGGACATCTGGATGGGCGCCGCGATCTGCCCGAGAGCAGCGCCGGCCAGGTGCAGAAGCATCGCGAAAGCCTGAGCCTGATCGATCAGGACGAGGAGTTCCGCGAAGCCCTGCTCGAACGCTGGATGGCGCAGCGCAAATACCCGCAGTTGCTGAAGCTGTGGGCCAAGGGCATGGCCCTGGACTGGAACCGCCTGTACGTCGACCGGCCGCAGCGCATCGCGCTGCCGACCTATCCCTTCGCCCGCGAGCGCTACTGGATCGACACGCCCGACGCGCTGCCGGCGACGACCGCGGTGGCCGCGACGACGACGGCGATGGCTCCGGTCGCTTCGCCCGAAGCGCCCGCGCATCTGTTCTTCGAGGAGCGATGGGTCGAAGACACCGCCGCGGTACCGTCGTCCTCGGCCGCGGGTCCGGTGTCGGGCGGCGTCGTGCTGATCGCGCCGGTCGATTCCGGCTGGACGCTGCCCGGCGCCGTGCGCATCGATGCGGTCGCGGCACTGGCCGAAGCGGTCGACGAAGCCGCGGCGCGCAGCGGCGGCCCGGTGTCGGTGGTCTGCACCACGGCCGCGGGTCGCGGACGCGACGGCATCCACCAGTTGTTCGATCTGTTCCGGCGGATCAAGGGCTGCGAGGACCGCGTGCGGCATGTCCTGCTGGTCGGTCTGCACGATCCGGCCCGCGCGGAAGGCGTCTGGGACACGTCCTGGATCGGCTTCGAGCGCTCGTTGCGGACGGCGATGCCGTCGCTGCGGGTGTCGCTGTTGTTCACCGACGGGCGCACCGATGCCGGTCCGCGGGTCGGCGCGCTGCTGCGCGACGGCGGCATCGTGGCGTACCGCGACGGTCGGCGTCATGTGCTGTCGCTCGACCGCGTGGCAGCGCCCGCGGGTGCGTCGTCGCCGCGTCTCAAGCAGCACGGCCATTACCTGATCACCGGCGGCAGCGGCGCGCTCGGCGGGCTGTTCGCGCGCTTCCTCGCGGAGACCTGTCAGGCCGATCTGACCCTGCTGGGCCGACGTCCGGCCTCGGAGACGATCGCGCGGCAACTGGCGGAACTGCGCGCGGCGGGTGCCCGCAGCGCGGAGTACGTGAGCCTCGACATCACCGATGGCGACGCGGTCGCGGCCTGGGCGCGCACGCTGGCCACGCCGCTGACCGGCGTGATCCACGCCGCCGGTGTTTCGCGGATGCAGCGCTTCGACGAAAAGACCGACGCCGATCTCGATGCCGTGCTCGGTCCCAAGACCACGGCGACGATCGCGCTGGATGTCGCGCTGCGCGATCAGCCGCTGGATGTCGTCTGCTATTTCTCGTCGTCCTCCGCGATCCTCGGCGACACCGGTGCCTGCGACTATGCCGTCGCCAACCGGTTCCTGATGGCGTACGCGGAGCATCGCGCGCACGCCGGGCTGCCCGGCAAGACGCTGGTGATCAACTGGCCGCTGTGGGACGCGGCCACGTCCGGCGGCACGGGCATGGGGCCGGAGACTTCGGCGCAGACCGCGTTCTATCTCAAGAGCAGTGGACAATCGGCGCTGTCGGGTCCCGACGGCCTGCGTCTCTGGCAGGACCTGCTGGCCGAGGATCGCGTGCAGACCCTGGTCCTGTACGGTCAGCCGTCGCGGGTCGTGCCCTTCCTCGATCGCCTGTACGCGGTGGACGCGGCGGCATCGCCTGCGGCGATCGCAGCGCCCGCGCCCGCGCCTGCGCGGATGGCTGGGCCGGCCTCCGCGTCCGGCGACTGGCGCGTGCCGCTGCGCGACGAGCTGCGGCGATTGATCGCGGGCGCGCTGGAGCTGGCGCCCGAACGCCTCGACGACGAGACCAATCTCGCGGACTACGGTTTCGATTCCATCGGCCTCACCGCGCTGGCGAAGCAACTGCAGGCCGCGCTGTCGGTCGAGGTGACGCCGGCGCTGTTCTTCAATCGCCCCAACGTGCAGGGCCTGATCGATCATTTCGCCGCGGAATTCCCGGCGCATTTCGCAGCGCGCTACCGTGTGGACGACGTTCCGCAGGCGCCGGTCGCGCAGCCGGTGTCGCCGACGACGTCGCTTCCGTCGACGCCGAGCGTGTCCGTGCCGACGGTCGTGCCGGTGATCGCGGCGCCGGTCGTGCCCGCGCAAGCCGGCACGGGATCGCCGGTCGCGGCAGCGAACGGCGCGACCTCCAGGGTCGCGATCGTCGGCATGTCCGGCCGGTTCCCGAA
Source organism: Lysobacteraceae bacterium (assembly GCA_041919595.1). GTDB lineage: Bacteria > Pseudomonadota > Gammaproteobacteria > Xanthomonadales > Xanthomonadaceae > Lysobacter_I. Next base: position 9,819 of record JAYRTK010000022.1, on the reverse strand, counting down.
GGCCGACGATGTCGATGCGTTCTGGACCCTGCTGGCCGAAGGGCGCAGCGGCGTCGACGACGTGCCGCCGTCGCGCTGGAACTGGCGCGAGTATTTCGTCGCCCCGGGACATCGCGAGAACCGGATCCACGCCCGTCGCGGCGGTTTCCTCGACGGCATGGACACCTTCGATCCGCTGTTCTTCGAGGTCTCGCCCGCGGAAGCGGAGGAGATGGATCCGTCCGAACGCCTGCTGATGATGGAGGCGTATCGCGCGATCGAGGATGCCGGCATCGCCCCGTCCTCGCTGCGCGGACGCAACGTCGGCGTGTTCGTCGGCATGGAGGAAAGCCAGTACAGCATGGTCACCGAAGCCCCGGGCGTGACCACGCTCGGCGCGGCGATGATCTCCTCGCGCCTCTCGTATTTCCTCGATCTGCGCGGTCCGGCGCTGGCCACCAACACGGCCTGTTCGTCCGGTCTGGTCGCGCTGCATCAGGCCGTGTCCAGTCTGCAGCAGGGCGAGTGCGAGGCGGCGCTGGCCGCCAGCGTTGCGCTCAGCCTGTCGCCCAAGCCGTGGATGAAGATGAGCGAGGCGGGGATGCTCTCGCCCGACGGACTGTGCCGCAGCTTCTCGAAGCACGCCGACGGCATCGGCATCGGCGAAGCCGTCGTGGCCGTGCTGCTGATGCCGCTGCAGGCGGCGCTCGACCGCGGATTGCCTGTCTACGGCGTGATCCGCGGCAGCGGCACCAATTTCGACGGCAAGACCAACGGCGTCACCGCGCCGAACGGACGCGCGCAGGAGCAGCTGATCGAGACGGTCTACACCCGCCACGGCATCGATGCGCGCGATGTCTCGCACGTGATCGCGCACGGCACCGGCACGCGCCTGGGCGATCCGGTGGAACTCAACGCCCTGCACAACGCGTTCAGGACGCTCGCGCAGCAGGCGGGCGACGACGGCAAGTCCGCGCTGCCCTGCGCGGTCACCAGCGTCAAGAGCAACCTCGGCCATACCATGGCCGCCTCCGGCCTGGTCAGTCTGGTCGCGCTGCTGCAGGGCCTCGCCCATCGGCAGATCCCGGCGAGCCTGCATTGCGAAGAGGACAACGACTACATCGCCTGGCGCGACAGTCGCCTCTACGTCAACAAGACCACGCGCGCCTGGGACGTTCCCGGCGACCGCTTGCGGCTGGGGGCGGTCAGCGCCTTCGGCCGCAGCGGCACCAACGCGCACGTCGTGATCGAGGAATTCCGCGATCCGAGACCGCTCCCGTCGACGACGACCGGGGCTTGCCTCGTGCCGCTGTCCGCGCGGACCACGGAACAGCTGCGTCAGCGCGTCGAAGATCTGCTCGCGTTTCTGAAGCGCACCGGGACCGCCGATCTCGCCGCCGTGGCGCGGACGCTGCGGGACGGTCGCGATGCGCTGCCGCAGCGCCTGGCGGTGATCGCCACGTCCTGCGCGCAGCTGCGTCGCGAGCTGGAGGATTGGCTGGACGGAAAACCGTCCGAGCACGTGGCCACCGGCAGCGCGGACTGGCGTCATGCCGTCGGCAGGGCGGACGCGCAGTCGCGTCCGGCGCTGCCGCAGCGCCACGAGACGCTGCTCGCGGCCGCGGAGGCCTGGGTGCGGGGCGGCGCCATCGAAGGCGTGTCGTCGGACGCCGTCGCGCAGGCCCCGTGTCTGCATCTGCCGACTTATCCCTTCGCGCAGGACCGCTACTGGATCGACGACGCGCCGGCGTCGCCCGCGCCGTCGCGGCCGGTCGCGGCGCGCGGATCCGTCTCGCTCGAGGACATCCTCGATCAGGTGGATGCGGGCACGTTGGCGGGCGGCGACGCGGCCGCGGCGGTGAAGACGATGTCAGGCAGCAGGACCCGATAGGGAAGCACGAACGGATGCAACGCGCGGTGCGGATCCGGCCGCGCGCATTCAGCAGGATTTGGCAGGAAATTTCATGATCGATTTCGTCGAATACGTCATTGGGGAATTGTCGAGCAAGCGTCTGGCCAAGGCGGACGCGCTCGACCTGATCCGGCAGTTCCAGGCCGCACCGGGCCATGATGCGCCGCAGGGTGCCGTCGGCGCGTTGCGCCTGCGCAACACGTCCGGGTTCGACCAGCAGTGCTACGAGGCGATCTTCGACGGCGACGAGCCGTTCCTGCGCGATCACGTCGTCAAGGGACACCGCATCCTGCCGGGCGTGGCGTATCTGGAGATGGTCCGCCAGGCGCTGGCCGATGCGCTGCCGGACACCGCCGATGCGCGCGTGGATTTCCGCAACGTCGTCTGGGCGCAGCCCATCGTGGTCGATGCGCGCACGGCGGTCACGGTCGCGCTGTTTCCGGCCGAATCGCACGAGCGCGATGGCGCCATCGATTACGAGATCTACAGCCTCGTCGAGAACGACGACGGCACCTTCGGCGAACGGATCCATGCGCAGGGCCAGATCGTGCCGGTGCGCGATGCGACGCCGGCGCCGCAGCGGGATTTCGTCGCGCTGCGCGCACGGATGACTCGCGGCCGCGTGGACGCCGATCGCCTGTACGCGGCGTTCGACGCCATGGGCATGGCCTACGGCCCCGCGCAGCGCGCGGTGCGTCGCCTGCATCAGGGCGAGGACGAAGTGCTCGCGCATCTGGTGCTGCCATCGGTATGGAACGATGCCGACGGCGTCTATGCGCTGCATCCGAGCATCATGGACGGCGCGCTGCAGTCGCTGCTCGGCTTCATCGAGGATATCGACGCGGTGCCGGCGCGGCCGCGCCTGCCGTATGCGCTGGACCATCTGCGCGTCCATGCGCCGTGCACGGGCGAGATGGTGGCGTGGCTGCGATCGACGCCGGGCCAGGACGAGAACCGGCGCGTGACCCGCATCGATATCGATCTGTGCGATGCCGAAGGTCGGGTCTGCGTGGAATGGCGCGGGTTCACCTCGCGCGAACTGGGCGCGGCGCCGGCCGCATCGACCGATGCGGCCGCGCAGGGCGTGCTGTACGCCGCGCCGCGCTGGGAAGACCGGGCCGGCGACGATGGCGATCGTGCGCCTGCATCGCCGACGGTCGAACACCATGCGCTGCTGTGCGCCGGATTCGCGGAGGTCGCCGGCGCGCTCGAAGGCGTGCGCGGCCATGCCGTCGCCGATGATCCGGCGCAGGACGCCGCCGTCCGCTACCGCGATGTCGCGCTCGCCTGTTTCGTCTGGTTGCGGCAGTGCTTCGAGGCGCGTTCGACCGACCCGGTGCTGCTGCAACTGGTCGTGCCCGACGATGCGGCCGGGCAACTGCTGCTCGGCCTGTCCGGCATGCTGCGCAGCGCCATGCTGGAGAACCCGCGGCTGACCGCGCAGACCGTGGCGGTCGCGCCGGATGCGACCGCGGATGAACTCGGCGGATGGCTGCGGCGCGCGGCGCGTCTGCCGCAGGACACCGTGCAGCGCTTCGATCGCGACGGCGCGCATCAGGCGATGGTCTGGCGCGAGATCGAGATCCCGCCCGGCGATGCGCCGTCGGCCTTCCGCGACAATGGGGTCTACGTCATCACCGGCGGCCTCGGCGGGTTGGGCGCGCTGTTCGCGCGCGCGATCCTCGCGCATGGCCCGGGCACCCGCGTGGTCCTCACCGGACGCGCCGCGCCGGGCGAGGAGATCGACCGGCGCCTGCAGGCGCTGGCGATCGCCGTCGCCGGACAGGATGTCGACGCGGGTCGGATCGCCTATCGCCAGCTCGATCTCGACGATGCGGAGCACGTCCGCGCCTGTGTCGCCGACATCGTCGCCACCTGCGGCACGATCACCGGCATCCTCCATTGCGCGGGCGCGCTGCGCGACGACTTCATCCTCAAGAAATCCGCCGACGACGTGCGCGCCGTGCTCGCGCCCAAGGTGGCCGGCACCGTGCATCTCGACGAGGCCACCCGCGATCTGCCGCTGGAGTTCCTGGCGCTGTTCTCGGGCGGCGCCTCGGTCACCGGCAACATCGGGCAATCGGATTACGCCGCCGCCAACGGCTTCATGGACCGCTACGCGACGTATCGCAACGCCCGCGTCGCCCGCGGCGAGCGCCACGGCGTCACCCGCGCCGTGAACTGGCCGTTCTGGCGCGATGGCGGCATGAGCGCGAGCGCGGAGACGCTGGAACGCGCCGAGCGTCTCGCCGGCCTGCATCCGCTCGACACCGACGCCGGCCTGCAGGCGTTCCATCGCACGCTCGCGTTGCCGCACGACCGGATCCAGGTGGTGCAGGGCGAGGTGACGCGACTGCGCCAGGCGCTGTTCGCCGCGCCCGCGCCGCAGGCGCCTTCCCCCGCCGCGCAGGGAGATGCCCCGGACGACGCGTCGCGTGCTGCGCCGGATCACGGGCCTGTCGTCGCCGCCGACGACCTGCGTGACGCGGCGCGCGCCTTCATCCGCCGCGAACTGTCGGGACTGCTCAAGCTTCCGGCCGATCAGATCGAGACCGATGCGCCGCTGGAGAAGTACGGCATCAACTCGATCATGATGATGAATCTGACGAACGTGCTGGAGGAGACGTTCGGTTCGCTGCCGAAGACCTTGTTCTTCGAATACCAGACGCTGAACGAGCTGACCGAATACTTCCTCGGCGCGCATGCGGAGGCGCTGGCGCGTTCGCTCGGGCGCACGGACGCGGCGGCCCGCCGCGAGGCCGACGCGCCGCGCGAGCCGCTGCCCGCGGCGTCGCTCGCGCCGGAAACGGCGCTGCCGTCCTCGCGGGCCGCGCGTCGTCGCCAGCGCTTCACCGCCGGTGGATCGGCGTCGCGTGATGCCGCGCGTCGCGGCGAGCCGGTGGCGATCATCGGCCTCAGCGGCCGCTATCCCGGCGCGCGCGATCTCGAGGCCTTCTGGCGCAACCTGCGCGACGGCGTCGACAGCATCGAAGAGGTGCCCGCGGATCGCTGGGACTGGCGCGACTATCTCAGCGAGGATCGCACGCAGCCCGGGCACCACTACAGCAAGTGGGGCGGCTTCATCGAGGGCGTGAACGAATTCGACGCATTGTTCTTCAACATCCCGCCGGTCGAGGCCGAGCGCATCGATCCCCAGGAGCGTCTGTTCCTGGAGCATGCCTGGATGGCGGTGGAAGACGCCGGCTACACCCGCGCGCGCCTGCAGATCCCGCACGGCAGCGACCAGCCGGGGCAGGTCGGCGTCTACGTCGGCGTGATGTACGGCGAATACCAGATGTTCGGCGTGGAGGCGAGCCTGCTGGGCAAGCGCGGCGTCACCCCGACCAGCTACGCCAGCATCGCCAATCGCGTCTCCTACGTCCTCAACCTGCACGGGCCGAGCATCGCGCTCGACACCATGTGTTCGTCGTCGTTGACCGCGATCCACCTCGCCTGCCAGGACCTGCGCGAAGGGCGGACCGACCTCGCCATCGCCGGTGGCGTCAACGTCACCATCCACCCGAACAAGTATCTGATGCTCAGTTCGGGCCAGTTCATCGCCACCGAAGGCCGCTGCCAGAGTTTCGGCGAAGGCGGCGACGGTTACATTCCCGCCGAAGGCGTGGGCGCGGTGGTCCTCAAGCGCCTGTCCGAGGCCGAGCGCGACGGCGATCCGATCCACGGCGTCCTCCTGGGCAGCGCGCTGAACCACGGCGGCAAGACCAACGGCTATTCGGTGCCGAATCCGCAGGCGCAGGCCAGCGTGATCGCGATGGCGCTGCAGGCCTGCGGCGTCGATGCGCGCCGCATCGGTTATCTCGAAGCGCACGGCACCGGCACCAAGCTCGGCGACCCGATCGAGATCGCGGCCCTGACCCAGGCGTTCCGCCGGCAGACCGCCGACAAGGGCTTCTGCCTGATCGGTTCGGCCAAATCGAACATCGGCCACGCCGAGTCCGCGGCCGGCATCGCCGGGCTGACCAAGGTGCTGCTGCAGATGAAGCACGGCATGGTGGCGCCCTCGCTGCACGCCACGGTGCTCAATCCGCACATCGACTTCGCGAACACGCCGTTCGAGGTCAACCGCGTGCTTCGCCCGTGGACGCCGATCGAGAGCGATGGCCGGACCCTGCCGCGTCTGGCGGGCCTGTCGTCCTTCGGTGCCGGTGGCTCCAATGCCCATCTCATCATCGAGGAATACGTGCCCGCCGCGCCGCGGTCGACGCGCGCGGCCGGACCGCAGGCGGTGGTGCTGTCGGCGCGGACCGCGGAACAGCTCGAACAGAAGGCGCGCGATCTGGTGGCGTTCCTGCGCGCGCCCGAACGCGATGTCGCGCTGGCGGACCTGGCCTACACGCTGCAGACCGGTCGCGAAGCGATGGAAGAGCGGCTGGCGCTGATCGTCGATTCGGTCGACGCGCTGGTCGATGCGCTGCAGGCCTGGCTGGACGACCCGAGCGCTGCCGGCGTCCATCGCGCCCGCGCCCATGCGGGCGGCGGCGCGCTGGCGCTGTTCAACACCGACGGCGAACTGCAGACGACGCTCGATCGTTGGTTCGCGACCGGTCGGCTCGACCGGATCGCCGACCTCTGGGTCAACGGCGTGGCGATCGACTGGAGCAAGGCGCACGACGCGGCGTCGCACCCGCGGCGGATCGGTCTGCCGACCTATCCGTTCGCCCGCGAGCGCTGCTGGATCGACCGTCCGGGCGCATCGTTCCGCGCCACCGCCGCGGCGCTGCATCCGCTGCTGCATGCGAACGTCTCGGATCTGCACGCGCAGGCCTACCGCGCGACGTTCGAGGGGCACGAATTCTTCCTCGACGATCATCGGGTGCGCATGGGCGGCGATACCGCGCAGCGACTGCTGCCGGGCGTGACCTATCTGGAAATGATGCGCGTGGCCGCGGTGCTCGCCGTGCCCGAATGGCGCGAAGGCGCGCTGGAACTCCACGACATCGCCTGGTCGCGGCCGCTCGCGGTGACGGCGCCGACGGCGGTCACCCTCGCGCTCGCGCCCGCCGACAACGGCGATGTCGAAATGCGGATCGCCACCGCGGGGCAGGACGATGACGTCGTGCACTGCAGCGGCAAGGCGCGGCCGATGGAGGCCGATGCGCCCGCACCGATCGATCTCGCGGGGCTCCGCGAACGCCTCCGGTCCGGTACGCTGGCCGGCGCAGATCTCTACGCGCGCTATGCGCGCATGGGGGTCGAGTACGGCCGGACGTTCCGCTGCGTCGAGCATGTCTCGCTGGGCACTGACGAAGTGCTCGCCCGACTGCGCCTGACGTCCGCCGCGACGACGGGGCCGGCGGATGCGACGGACGGCGTCTGGCTGCATCCGGCGCTGATGGACGGCGCATTGCAGTCCGCGCTCGGACTGCTGGTGGCGGCCGGTCGCGATGTCGATCGCGCACCGCTGCCGTTCGCCCTGCGCACGGTGCGCATCCTCGCGCCGTGCACGCCGGAGATGTGGGCCTGGATCCGCTACGCACCGCAGCACGGGCCCGCGTCCACCGTGGTCGAGCTCGACATCGATGTGTGCAACGCCGCGGGCGAGGTCTGCGTCGCGCTGCGCGGCCTGGCCTCGCGCGCCGCGCGCCACGAAGAAACGCCGGCCGAAGCGGTCGTGATGGCCGTGCCGCGCTGGGAGCGTGTCGCCGCGTCGTCCGCGGCCACGACCGTCGCCGACCGGTCCGGCGTGCTGCTGGTCTGCGATCTTCCGCGGATCGACGCCGATGCGGCGGCGGCCGTGGAAGGCCTGCGAGGCCTGGCGTTCCATGCCTCCCTGCCCGCACCCGGATCCGATCCGGCCGAACGCTACGCGCAGCATGCGCGGCGTCTGCTCGCGCTGCTGCAGGACGATGGCGGCCTCCCGGCCGGTGCGCGACGCTGGTTGCAGGTCGTGGTGCCCGACGACGAGGCCTCCCGACACCTGCCCGGACTGGATGCCATGCTCCGCACCGCGGCGATGGAGAATCCCGCGATCCGCGCGCAGATCGTGGTGGTCCCCGCCGACACGTCCGCCGACGCGCTCGCGCGTCATCTGCGCGAGACCGCCGGTCTGCGCCACGAGCCCGTGGTCGCGTGCACGGATGGCGCGATCCGCGTGCGTCGCTGGCAGGTGCTGCCCGACGCGGCCGCGATCGACGACCGCTCGGCGCTGCGCGACGACGGCGTCTATCTCATCACCGGCGGCATGGGCGGGCTCGGACAGGTGTTCGCCACCGATGTGCTGGCGAAGACCTCGCGTGCCCGGGTCGTGCTGACCGGCCGGAGCGATCTCGATGCCGGCCGCCGGGCGCAGTTCGAGGCGCTCGCGGCCGGTTCCGGCCGCCTGCATTACCGCGTCCTCGATCTCGCCGACGATGGCGCCGTGCGCCACACGGTGGCGGAGATCGTGCGGACGTTCGGTGCCCTGCACGGCGTGCTGCACAGCGCCGGCATGTCCCGTGACGGCCTGCTGCCGACGCGGACCGCCGCGCTGCTCGACGACGTGCTTTCGCCCAAGGTCGGCGGCACGTGCCGCCTCGATGCGGCCACCGCGGAACTCGATCTCGATTTCTTCGTCCTGTTCGCGTCGGTCAGCGGCGCGCTGGGCAATGTGGGCCAGGCGGATTACGCCGCGGCCAACGGCTTCCTCGACCAGTTCGCCGCCGGGCGCCAGCGTCTGGTGGATGCCGGTCTGCGACGCGGCAGGACCGTGTCGATCGATTGGCCGCTGTGGGCCGAGGGCGGCATGGGCCTCGATGCCGCGGCGATCGATCTGCTGTGGCGCACCGCCGGCGTCCGGCCGCTGTCGACCGCGGCCGGATTGCGGGTGTTCGAACGCAGTCTGCTCGACGCGACTTCGTCGCAGGTGCTGGTGCTGTCGGGCGACGCAGCGCGTCTGCGGTCGCTGCTGGAAACGCCACCGGCACCGGAAGCCGTCGTGCCCGCGGTCGCTCCTGCCGAGGCGGATGCCGCGCCGCGCGTCGTGGAGACGACCGCTGCTCCGACCGCCGCCGCTCCGGCCGCTGTCGGCGATTCGATCCCTGCGCAGGTCGAAAGCCATCTGCGCGGGATCTTCTCGCGCGTGCTCAAGGTGCCGGTGCACCGCATCGATGCGCGCGCCTCGCTGGAGCACTACGGCATCGATTCGGTGATCGCGATGACGCTCACCACCGAGCTGGAGAAGGACGTCGGCGCGCTGCCGAAGACCCTGCTGTTCGAACACCAGACGATCGAACGTCTCGCCCGGCATCTGCTCGCCACGTTCCCGCAGCGCATGCGCGAACTGGTCGGTCCGGCCCCGGGCGGCGAGCCCGCGCGCGCCGTGTCGTCGGCGCCCGCCGCGCCGCCCGTGCGCAGCCGCGCCGCACCGGTCGCGTCCCGTTTCCGTGCCGCCGAGCCCCGCGCCGAGCGGCGCGTGGCCATCGTCGGCATGGCCGGACGCTATCCGCAGGCCGAGTCGCTGGACCGCTTCTGGGACAACCTGCGCGCCGGTCGCGACGGCATCACCGAAGTGCCCGGCGATCGCTGGGATCATGCCCGCTACTTCGATCTGGCCCGCAACCAGCCCGGTCGCACCTATTCGAAGTGGGGCGGATTCCTCGACGACATCGGCGGCTTCGATGCGCTGTTCTTCAACGTCTCGCCGCGCGAAGCGGAACTGATGGATCCGCAGGAGCGCCTGTTCCTGGAAACCGCGTGGGAAACGATCGAGGACGCCGGCTACAGCCGCGAGCGCCTGGCCGGGAAGAAGATCGGCGTCTACGTCGGCGTGATGTGGAGCCACTACGAGCTGTACGGTGGTGACGGTGCGGCCGGCATCCCCACGTCCTCGCACGCGTCGATCGCCAACCGCGTGTCGTATTTCTTCGATTTCCACGGCCCCAGCCTCGGCCTGGACACGATGTGCTCGTCGTCGCTGACCGCGATCCATC
>JAYRTK010000021.1:0-19506 GCA_041919595.1 Lysobacteraceae bacterium | reverse complement strand
ACCAAGATTTCCAGCTACATCACGATCGAGGACGTGCGCCAGCTGATCGTGGACGGCGAGGACTTCGAAGTGCGCGATGCGAAGTCCGGAGAGGACCTCACCCGCCAGGTCCTGCTGCAGATCATCGCCGAGCACGAGCAGGACGGCGAACCGATGCTGTCGACCCAGTTGCTGAGTCAGATCATCCGGTTCTACGGCGATTCGCTGCAGGGCTTCATGGGCAACTACCTCGAACGCTCGATGCAGATCTTCCTCGATCAGCAGCAGCAGTTCCGCCAGCAGATGGGCGGACTCATCGGCCAGACGCCGTGGACGATGATGAACCAGCTCACCGAACGCAACCTCGAGATGTGGCGCGAGTTCCAGCACAACCTGATCGGCGCCATGGGGCGCTCGGCCTCGACCAAGCCGAAGGACAAGGCCGCGGCCGGCAAAGCCCGCGAGGACTGATTCCACCGAACCGACGCGAACCGGCGCCCCCGCGGCGCCGCCGGGCACGGGCGCGCCTGCGCCCCGCGCCCGCATCCACACCGTATTTCCAGGGGATACCGACTCATGAACAAGCGCGTGGCCGTCGTCACCGGCGGCATCGGCGGGCTGGGCACCGACATCTGCAGGGCGCTGGCGCAGGCCGGACGCACCGTCATCGCGGCCGACCTCGGCAGCCGCGCCGAACGCATCGCCGAGTTCGAGCGCGAGGTGGCCGGACTGGACGTCCGCTTCGAAGCGCTGGACGCCGGCGACTTCGATGCCTGCGGCACGCTGGTGCGCAGGATCGAAGCCGACCACCGCACGCTTGACATCCTGGTCAACGCCGCCGGCATCACCCGCGACGGCACCCTGCGCAAGATGGACAAGGTGCAGTGGGACACGGTGATGAACGTCAATCTCGACAGCGTCTTCAACATGTGCCGCCACGTCGTCGACGGGATGATGACGCGCGGCTTCGGCCGAATCGTCAACATCAGCTCGGTGAACGGCCAGACCGGCCAGTTCGGACAGACCAACTACTCCGCGGCGAAGGCCGGCATGCACGGCTTCACCATGGCCCTCGCCCGCGAGGTCGCGCGCAAAGGCGTGACCGTGAATTCGATCTCGCCCGGCTACTGCGAGACCGCGCTGGTGATGGCGATCCCCGAGGACATCCGCGCCGGCATCGTCGAGAAGGTGCCGGTCGGCCGCCTCGGCAAGCCGTCGGAAATCGCGCGCACCGTCGTCTTTCTCAGCGACGACGACGCCGGCTTCATCACCGGCGCGAACATTCCCGTCAACGGCGGTCTGTTCATGAGTTTCTGATCCGCTCTACCATCGAATCATCCTCCCGCACCTTTCGATTCCGCCATGATCCGACTCACCCCGCCCAGCACGCCCGCCTTCCTGATTTCCCTGTTGCTCGGTGGCGCTGGCATCGCCGGCAAGCTCGGCTACTTCGCGATCGCCGCGCCGAACGCGTTCTGGCTGTTGACCACGGCGTTCGTGCTGCTGTTGTTGTCGACGATCTTCAAGGGGCTCTGAGCGCGCGATACGGTCCAGGATCGCTTTCCGCGCCACCGATCGACGACACGCTCAACCGCCGCCCGCGCCCTCGCAGAACTTCTGCCGGTATGCCATCGCCTTCGGCATCAGCGCCTGCCGTTTCTGTTTGGGGGTGCCGGGATTCGGGTGGGTGGAAGAGAACTCCGGCGGCGCCTGGCCGCCGCCGGCCTGGCTCATGCGCTCCCACAGCGGCACCGCTTCCTGCGGGTCGAAACAGGCCGCGGCGGCGAGCATCAGGCCCACGGCGTCGGCCTGGGTTTCGTGTTTGCGCGCGTACGGGAGCAGATAGCCGTACCCCATCGCCGCCTGCATCATCTGCTGCTGTTGCGGATCCAGTCCGCCCGCGGCGCCCGCCATCTGTCCGATCTGCCCGAGCTTCTGCTGCGACATGCGCTGCGCGCCGTGGCGCAACAGCGCATGGGCGATCTCGTGCCCCATCACCACCGCCACCGCATCGGCGTTGTCGGCCACCGGCAGCAGGCCGGTGTAGACCGCCATCTTGCCGCCGGGCAGGCAGAACGCGTTCGCCTGATCGGACTGGATGACGTTGACCTCCCACTTGAAGTCCTGCCACACGCCGTTGGGTTGCTTGCCATTCTCGGCGGCCAGCGCGGCCTCGACTTCGGGCACCTTGGCGATCAGTCGCCGGGCGATCTCGCGCACCTGGCGCGCGACCTGCGAATCCGGATCGACCGGACGCTCCTGCGAGAGGATCTGTTCGTACGCCTGCAACCCCATCGCGACTTCATCGTCGACCGAAATGCTGCCGTCGATCAGCACCTTTTCGCCGGTGTAGGGGTCCTCGGTGCGGTTGGCGAACCAGTAGTACGCGGCGTAGCCCGCGAACAGCAGCAGGATGACGAACCGAGGATTGATGCCGCCGCGGCGACGGCGGCCGTCACCGGAATACCGCGGATTGCCGAAGGGATTCTGTCGCATGCTCGTGTCCTCGCGGAGGGTGCCTTCACGGGTCGCACCTTTGCAGATTGCGCCCTCACAGATCGCGCACCACCCGGAACCCGGTCTGCGCATTGGTCGCATCCGCTTCCGCCTGGCTGCGCCAGGCCGCGCGGGTCTGCGCGGGCGAGTTCGACCACGCCCCGCCGCGGACCACGCGGGTCCGGCAGCCCGGATTCACCCAGGCCTCACCATGCACCGGCGCGCGACGGTAGCCATCATGCCAGCAATCGCCCACCCATTCGCTGACGTTGCCTTCGAGATCGTGGATGCCGAAGGCATTGGCGCGGAAGCTGCCGACCGGCGCCGGGCCCCAGTGACCGTCGCGATACCCGGCGAAGGCGTTGCCCCAACTGCGGCCGCCGGGCGAGCGGTCGCCGGCGCCGGTGAGGTTGCCGGTGCCCGGTGTCGGCGGCTGGTCGCCCCAGGGATAGTGTCCGGGCGCACCACTGCGCATCGCATATTCGAATTCGGCCTCGCTCGGCAGCCGGTAACGCTGACCGCTGCGCTCGGACAACCAGCGCGCGTAGGCTTCGCCGTCCTTGGCGCTGACATGCAGCACCGGCATGTCGTCGGCCGCGAGGCGACCGACATAATCGTGGCGCCAGTCCACACCGCTGCGACGCACGAAATTGCCGCCGCGCTCGTCGTAGACCAGCGAATGCCCGCGACGCACCGCGCGCGGCCGATGCCCGCTGGCGTTCACGAAACGGCGGAACTCGCCGACCGTCACTTCGGTGCGGGCGATCGCGAACCCGCGATCGAAGCGCACGTAGCGCGACGGCCGTTCCGAGCCGCTGGCATCGGGCTCGCCGTCGCGCGCGCCCATCCGGAAACCGCCGTGGGGCACCCCCACCAGTTGCGGGCCGCGCCCCCCGCCCTGCAATGCGTCGGTGAAGCGCTGACCCGGACGCATCAGGCCGTAGTGCGCGGCCAGATCGATGCGCGTGCGCAGTTCGGCGGCGGCGGGATCGCCCGGCGCCGCGATCCGCAGCAACTCCGCCAATCGCTGCCGCGCCCACGGCAGATGATTCGGACGCTGCGGCTCGCTCAACAACGCCAGCCCTTCGTCGCGCAGCCGCGAGATGTGGATGCGCCGGATCTCCTCGACCAGCGTGCGCCCCGCATCCACCGTGTCGAACCCCGGACGTACCGTCGCCGCCGTCGCCAGCCAGCGCTCGGCCTGCACGAAATCGGCGCGGATCGCCGCCTCCTCGGCGCGACGGATCATCGCGCTCTCGACCGCGGCCACGCCCTGGCTCGCACGCACCTGCCCCGGCGCCAGTGCCAGCGCCTGACGGAACAACGGCAGGGCGCCCGGACCGGCGACGTCGCGCGACGTTTCGCCGAACCGGCCGGCGGCCAGTTCGGCCTCGCCGGCCACGTTCAGTTCCCACAGGCGATCGGCCAGATCGAGCCGCTCGATGTACGCGGCACCGCCCGGCACGCGGGCGAGTCCGACGCTGCGCATCACCGCGGCCGCGGCATGCGCGCGACGCAGGGCCTCGGCATCCTCGCCGGCATCGGCCAGCGCGGCATCGCCGGCCTCGACCAGGCGCGTCAGCGCGCGCATCAATCCATCGCGCGCGGCCGCGTCGGCGGGATCGCGTTCCAGCAGCGCCAGATACAGGGGAATGGCGGCCTCGGCATCCTCGTGCAGGCGCCCGGCCGCGAGCGCCGCGGCGGCGCGTTTGCGCGCGGCCGGCACGTCCGCATCGGCCAGCACGATCGCCGGCCGGCGCCAGGTCAGACGCTCGGCGATCGCATCGTCGCCGCTGACCGTCACCTCGCCGTCGCTGCGTCCGGCCACCGCACCGGGCGCGGTCCCTGCGGCCTCCGGTTCGGCCTCGCGACGACAGCCGCACAGCAGCAGCAACGTCCCCGCCATCAGCAGGCCCGCCACCGCCGTTCGTCGTCTCGCCTGCGACACCAGGATCCGCTCCGCCTCTGCCGTGGATGCGCCGGCCACCTTAACGCATCGGGGATGACCGGCGCCGCACTCCGGTAGCATAGCGGCCCGTCTTCGCCGAACCGATGCCGTGCCCCACTGGACCGCACTCGATCTGACCACCGACCCCGCGGCACTCGAACCGCTGATCGCCGCCCCGCCGGACGTGCTCGCGCTGGACACCGAGTTCGTCCGCGAACGCACCTACTGGCCGCAACTGGCGCTGGTGCAGATCGCGGTGGGGACCGAACGCGACCCGACCGACGACGACATCCTGCTCATCGACCCGCTGGCGCCGGGCATGCCCGAGGCCCTGGCCCGTCTGCTGACCGACCCGCGCTCGCTCAAGCTCATGCACAGCGCCGGCGAGGACCTGATCGCCCTGCGCCACGCCTGCGGCGCCCTGCCGCAGCCGCTGCTGGACACCCAGATCGCCGCCGCGCTGTGCGGCATCGGCGCCGGACTGGGCTATCAACGCCTGATCCAGGAGCTGCTGGGCATCGCCGTCGACAAGGGCGAAACCCGCTCCGACTGGCTGCGCCGGCCGTTGTCCGAGGCGCAGCGGCATTACGCCGCCGATGACGTGCGTCACCTCGCCGCCGCCTGGCGCCTGCTGCGCGACCGCCTCCAGGCCAGCGGACGCATGGTCTGGCTGGAAGAAGACTGCGCACGGATGCTGGCCAACGCCGCCGCCGACGCTCCCGAACGCTGGCCGCATCTGGGCATGCGCTCGGCCCAGTTCCTCGATCGCGACGGCCAGATCCGCCTGCTGCGCCTGCTGCGCTGGCGCGAAATCCAGGCCCGCAGCTCCGACCGACCGCGCAGCTGGATCCTCGACAACGAACTGGCGCAGCTGCTGGCCCGCACCCCGCCGCGCGACCTGGCCGAGTTGCAGAAGCTCTTCGACGGCCAACCCAAGGCCCCGCGCAAGCTCGCCGCGCAGGTCCTCGACGCCCTGCACACGCCCCTGTCCGACGAAGACGCCCTGCCCCTGGCCCGCGGCGACGACCGCGACCGTCAGGTCTACAAACGCCTGCAGCAGGCCGTGGCCACCCGCAGCGCGGAACTCGGCCTGCCCGACGGCGTCCTCGCCTCCCGCCGCTGGCTCGAAGCCCTGCAGGACGGCGAAGACTGGCCCGGCGCCCTCGCCGGCTGGCGCCGCGCCCAGCTCGAACCGCATCTCGCCCCGCTACTGGCCACGACTGGCAACCGCTGACGCGCCGGCTTATACTGCGCGTCCCGCGCGGGCCAACACCCGCAGCCGCAGACGCCCAATCTGCCGGCACGCATCACGGGGCCATAGCTCAGCTGGGAGAGCGCGTCGTTCGCAATGACGAGGTCGGGAGTTCGATCCTCCCTGGCTCCACCAAATTTCCGTCCTAGACGGTGCGACCAAGGCTGGAAAGACCTGATATCAAGGACTTTCCGGCCTTTTTCGTATCCAGCGCAGTCCAGCCCAGACCAGCCTATTCCGGCGGTAAGTGGCGGTAGATTTGGCGGTAGGCAGGGCACTCCCTTAGCCTGTTACCGTCAAGGAGCCGCCTGATGCCTCTCACCGATACCGCCATCCGCAAAGCGAAGCCCGCCGTCACGCCGCAGAAGCTGCGCGATGGCAACGGCCTGTACCTACTGCTACGACCTGATGGCGCACGCTGGTGGCGCTATGACTACCGCCGACCCATCACAGGTAAGCGCAATACGATTTCATTTGGCACCTACCCGGAAGTGAGCCTCGCAGACGCGCGCGAGAGGCTTGCAGAAGCACGCCGCCAGCTTGCGGCCAAGATTGACCCCGGCGAACAGCGGAAAGCTGTCAAGGCCGCTGGTGAAGCCGCAGCCGCCAACAGTTTCGAGGCCGTCGCCCGTGAGTGGTTCGCCAAGCAGCAGAGGGAATGGAGCACCCAGTACGCGGACAAGATCATCCGCCGATTGGAGAGCGATATCTTTCCGTGGATCGGTAATCGTCCGGTCGGTGCCATCGCGGCTCCCGAACTACTGAAACACTTGGAACGGATCGAGCAGCGCGGAGCCATCGAGACTGCGCATCGCGCCCTACAGACCTGCGGAGCGGTCTTCCGTTACGCCGTGAGGACTGGGCGAGCCGACGGCGATCCAACCGGAGCCTTAAAGGGCGCGCTTACGCCTTGGCGCCCCATGCCATTCGCCGCCGCGACGACCCCGGCAGCAGCAACCGCCGTACTGAGGAAGATTGATAGCAGCACCAGCAGGCCGATAGTTCGGAGCGCGCTCTGCCTAGCCCCGCTGCTGTTCGCACGTCCCGGCGAACTTGTCCGTATGAGGTGGGCCGAGCTGGACTTGGATGCGGGCCAATGGCGCTACTTCGTGACCAAGACCAAGCGCACCCACATCGCCGCACTTTCCTCGCAAGCGGTGGAGATCTTGCGCGATCTGCATCCCCTGACCGGACGCGGCGAGTTCGTCTTCCCCGGCGGACGTGACCCACGCAAGCACATGTCCGGCAATGCCATCCTTGTAGCGGCGCGACGTTGCGGTATTGAGAAGGACGAGAGCACCATTCACGGTTTCCGGCACATGGCGAGCACGCTGCTCAATGAGATGGGCGGCTGGAACCCTGATGCAATCGAATCTGCACTGACCCACAAGATGCCCGGAGTTCGCGGAATCTACAACCAAGCTCAGTACCTGGAGGAACGCCGTAGGATGATGCAGGAATGGGCGGACCATCTCGACACATTGAAAGCTGACGCTGCGAACAAGGTTATTCCCTTCAAGTACAGAGTGGCGCATAGGTAAGCTCTAAGCCGTGGGCGGGGCATCTTTTCCAAGCGCCCCGCCCTTCGCCTAAGCCACTAGAATCATCAAACGATTGGCCTGCTACCCATTGCTCGGTGCAGCAAGACAAACGACTCGCGAGCACGCACAAGCCCCAGCCTTATTTCGGTGATGGAGTCCACGGACTTGTCCATGTAGAAGGCCACATCGTCAGGTGATCCGATCATGCCTTCCAGCACCTCAAGCTGAGTCCCCGCAATGAGTGGGTTTGCCAACTTGCCGTAACTCAGGGAGTCTGCAAGGCTCTTGAGGCAGATTGCAATAAAGTAGGTTTTCTCTGCTGCATCGGCTCCCGCTTCCGCTGCGACAAAATCCGCCTTGGCTTTCACTGCTGAAGCAAGTGCCTCCACGGCATTGATACTTTGGCGGAACCGCCAGAAGCTCCACAGGTATCGTGCAAGCCAAAGGCCCGCTGCGCATACCGCGACCGTTCCTATGAACTCAAGCATTGCGCCTCCTGCGGCAACGGTATCTGTATCGTTTCGGTGCCTACTGCTGACTGGGTGAGCCGGTGCACTGGAACTCGACCGTTATACGCCTTGACCCGCAGTTTCCGAAGCCCCTGCGCGATAGGCATTCGGTGCTCTGCGATCCAAATGGCTCTGCTCCTTTATAGCCCCAGTTTTTGCACTTCTGCTCGGCAAGCTCGATTGCCTGCTGCTCGCTCATGTCGGGGCGCTGGAACTCGTTGCGCTCATACGAAAGCGCGACCACGCCGTCAGAGCGGCTGGCCTTGGTGACAAGCCAATCCGCATGAGTAGCGCACGCGCTGAGAAGGAGCGCGGCCCCGGCCACGCTGGAAAGCTTCAAATTCACTGTCGGCCCCTTGTCCTAGATTCGCTGCCTATGAGCGGGCGTTCCGCGCTCGGATCGGATGATAAAACCACACTGCCACCAATGTCACTCATAGAGGGTGAACTTATAGGGCGTGGCCCGATAGAGGGTGCACCGGCATCGTTCCTCAATGCTGGAGGAAGCGATGCCTACCGATCCGCGCGCCCTGTTCGGGCTGCGACTTGCCGAGATCAGACGAGCCCGAGGACTCTCCCAAGAGCGCCTCGCGCTGGAGAGTGGCATTGCGCGCAGCTATCTGGGCGGGGTCGAACGCGGGCAGCGCAACATCGCTCTGCTGAACATCTACCGGCTGGCCGATGCACTGGGCGTACCTCCGGCCTCTCTGCTAGAGCATCCATCCGGGGACAAGCAAGCGAGAGAGCTTCCGCCAGACTCCGCTAACTAGTTGATTTATATAGGCCGCGCGTTTCGGTACCGTACAGACAGAGAAAGCTCTGTCGGCGCGCTTTTTTGGCCTAGGTAAAACTTAGCTCTCTATGCCTACCGATGCGCGTCTCCCGTGACCTAGCTTGGAGACAGCAATGGACTATGACGCCACGCTTGAGCATTTCAGGCGCAACCCTATACAGCTTCTACCCATCAGCGATGTTCGGCTCGCTGACGCATTGCAGCCCAGAGTGCTGCGGATCGTTCCGATTAGAGACAAGGGCCGGATCGAGCAGGGCAGTGATCTGCACATTGCCACCCTTCGACTAGTGCTAGAAGCATCGGAACAGACACAACTTGACCCGGTGTGGATAGCCGACATCGGGCACACAGGGCCTGTAGACCCCGGTTTGTACCTTGTAGACGGGCACCATCGTCTGACTGCCTATAAACAGGCTCGCCGAGACGTGATTCCCGCAAGCATCTTGCCGATGGACTGGCATGTCGCCGTCACCGTCTCGAAGCTGGTGAATTGCACTGGCAGATCGCTTGCCCTTCACAAAGAGCAGTGCCGCGATGCGGCTTGGCAGTACCTCGCGACTCTGACGCACCGAGGAGCTAACGAGCTTCCAAAGGGCGAATCGTTACGCTCGGTCGCAGGTCGATTTGGCATCAGCAAGAACACGGTCGGCAGTATGCTGACTTATCTGCCCCGCGTGGTCCCTACGGAATTCCATTCATTGGCAATTGATCCTGGCACTGGCTGGCCGAGGTGGCGGTACGTGCGGGAGGCCAACAGTCCGTGGCAGACAAGCCTGCCCAACTCTGACCAGCAGCAGCTAGACCGGGATGCAGAGAGGATGGCACGCAATATCGTCAAGCTGGTGGATGGCTCATCCCCAGCCGTACTCGCCAGAGCCCTTGAGATGCTGGCAAACGACGAGGTGGATGCTTCCGACCAACTTGCATCGGTGGAACTGCTCGCTCGCTTCAGCCCGCAACCATACTGCCCTGTCCCAATTGGGACACCCGCTGTCCCAGCGCAACTGGCGCATCTGGACACCTGACAGCCCAAGCCCGACTTGGCCGCCTCGCCGGCTAGAGGGCGGAACAGATTTTGCTGCGCAAATGCGCGGCCCTCACTTCAACATCTAAAGGCCCCATCGCCCCCGTGCCCCTCCATCCAGTGGGGCGGTCTGGCGATAGGCGTCATCCACCCAAGGCTCGCTGCGCACCTGTGCAGCGGGCCTTTCTCATTTCAAGGAAGCCATGACGACTCAACCACAGACGACGCTGCCGTATCACTTCATGCGCTTGCCCGAGGTCATCGCCACCGTAGGCGTGAGCAAGTCCACGCTCTATTCTTGGGCGGCTGCGGGCAAATTCCCGAAGCCAGTACAATTCCCCGGCAGCAACATAGCTGCATGGGTGTCAACTGAAGTAGTGGCGTGGATGAGCGCAGCGGTCACCGCGCGCGATGCCGGACAGCGCCTAGCCGCCTGACGTTGGCGGTAACTATGGCGGTAACATTCATGTCGTCGATTTAAATAATCCTTGCATTACAGTCGGTTGGGTGTATTATTCGGGTGTCCCTGGCCCACCACATCGAAAAAGCCAGCCTGCGAAGGCTGGCTTTTTTCTTGCCCGCGGCCAATGCCGGCGCCGGCAATCGACCTCCCGTCCTCCGGCAGGCATCATGCGCCCCTCATCGCCACGCCGCGCCGGATCTCCTCGCCCCGCATGCACACCGCCCCCTCCGCCTCGCCCTCGACCACCGACGACTTCGCCCGGCTGTCCGCGTTCCTCGACCGTGCCGGCGCCGATGCGATGCACATCGAAATGCTCGACGGATTCTTCGCCGCGCTGATCAGCGGCCCGGAGCCGGTACCGCCCCGCGAATGGCTGCCCGAAGCCCTCGGCGACACCTTCGCCTTCGACAGCGATGCGCAGGCACAGGACATCCTCGGCCTGCTGATGCGCCACTGGAATGCCGTCGCCATCGGCCTGCGGCAATCGCTCGAAGGCAGGCGTGTCTACATGCCCGTGCTGCTCGAAGACGCCGGCGGCATCGCCCGCGGCAACGACTGGGCGACCGGTTTCCTGCGCGGCATGCGCCTGCGCCGCGACAGCTGGGCGGAACTGCTCCACAGCGACGACGAAAACGGCCCGCTCGCCATGGTCATGACCCTGTTCTACGAAAACAACGACGACCCCGAACTGCGTTCGGCGCCGATTCCCGACGACAAGCGCGAGGAAACCCACCTCCGCCTCGCCGCCGACCTCGCACTGATCTACCGCCATTTCGAACCGCACCGTCAGGCCAACGCCCGCCCCGCACAGACCGTGCAGCAGCGCCGCGTCGGCCCCAGGGTCGGCCGCAACGATCCCTGCCCCTGCGGCAGCGGGAAGAAATTCAAGCAATGCTGCGCGAAGGGGCAAACCTTGCACTGACCGGCTGTCGGGTGTTCCGCAGGTCAAGCCGATAAGCGGAACAGCGACCGTCCTTCGATCACACCGGGCGCCGCGCCCGGCTGCGCACGAACGCGAAAAAGCCGAAGCTCACGCTTCGGCTTTTTCGTCTCTTCCTGCCATTCGGCGATACACGTCACGCCACGCCGTCGGCATCCTTCACTTGCTGCTCCAGCTTCGCCTTCAGCGCGTCGTCGATCTTCAGCTGCCGGGCGAGTTCGTCGAGGTAGGTACGTTCCATGAAGTTCTGGTCGTCGGCGGCGATGAGGCTGGCGACGTACATTTCGGCGGCCATTTCCGGCGTGGTCGCGACGCTGGCGACTTCGGCGGGGTCGAGCGGTTTCGCGAGTTCGGCCTGCAGCCATTGGCGGACTTCGGCTTCGGCGCCGAGGCGGGTGAATTCGCCTTCGATGGTCTCGCGCTCACGCGCGTCGACGTGACCGTCGGCCTTGGCGGCGGCGATCAGCGCCTTGAGGATGGCCTGACTGTGGGTTTCGGCCTCGGGCGCCGGCAGGGTGTGGACCGACTGCGGCACGGTGCCGGCGGCCGCGGGAGCGCCCTGTTGTTTCTTCCAGTCGCCGTAGGCCTTGTAGGCCAGCATGCCGACCGCCGCCAGGCCGCCGTAGACCGCGGCCTTGCCGCCCATCTTGCGGGCCCTGCGGTTGCCCAGCAGCAGCCCCAGCGCACCACCGGCGAGCGCGCCCTTGCCGAAATCGGCGCCGCTCTTCACGCCTGCGGCGTTGCCGAGGTCGCCCATGCTCTGCTGCGCGGTTTTCAGCAACTGGTCGAGAAAGCCTTGGGTCTTCATGCACGATGCTCCGGAAAGGGACGGGGGACCGGAACGCAGTATGGGCCGCCCGGGCCGGCTTCAACCCGCCGGAAGTCACGCCTGCCGGGACATGGCCATTCAGACAGGCGCCGGGGCCTCGGCGCATGATGCCCGCGGATCCGCGCTGTTAACCCGGTCACGGCAGCGCCCTTCCGGGTCCGTTACAACACCTCCACCCGACGTCGAGGCACGCCCCCATGCCCCAGTCCCTGCGCACGCTCTGCTGCATCGCGCTGCTGTCCGCCCTGCCCTCGATCGCCAGTTGCAGCGGCAGCGTCGGCGAGAACGGGCTCCAGGCCGAGACCGCGAAGCGACCCCGCTCCGAACGCGAGCCCCGCGCCGCCGAACGCACGCCCGGTACCGCTCCGGCCGAGGCTGCGGTCAAGCCGCGGATCACCGGCGGCCGCCAGCCGTCGCGGCAGATTCCGAATCCACCGTTCGTCAGCACCAGCTACGGCACGTTCAACGAGCCCTGGGCGATGACCTTCCTGCCCGACGGCCGCCTGCTGGTCACCGAAAAATCAGGCGCATTGCGTCTGTTCAACACGGTCACGAAAACCACCGACACGATCACCGGCGTCCCCACCGTCGCCTACGGCGGCCAGGGCGGGTTCGGCGACGTGATCCTGCATCCGCAGTTCGCCAGCAACCGCTACGTCTACTACAGCTATGCCGAGGCCGGCAGCAACGGCACCCGCGGCGCGGCGGTCGCGCGCGCGCAGCTCACGCTCGACGGCAACGGCGGCGGCAGTCTCGGCACCTCGCAGATCGTCTGGCGGCAGACGCCCAAGGTCGGCGGCGAGGGCCACTACAGCCATCGCCTGATGTTCGATCGCGAGGGCAAGCTGTGGATCACGTCCGGCGATCGCCAGCAGTTCACGCCCGCGCAGGACATGGGCGGCAATCTCGGCAAACTGGTGCGTCTGAACGACGACGGCAGTCTGCCCGCCGACAATCCGTTCGCGAATCAGGGCGGTGTCGCCGCGCAGGTGTGGTCGCTGGGTCATCGCAATCTGTTGGGCATCGCGATGGATCCCGCCGGTCGGATCTGGACCCACGAAATGGGCCCGGCCGGCGGCGACGAACTCAACCTGATCGAACGCGGCAGCAACTACGGTTGGCCGGTGGTCTCCAACGGCGACAACTACGACGGGACGCCGATTCCCGATCACCCCACCCGCCCGGAATTCAACGCGCCCGAAGCGTGGTGGACGCCGGTGATCGCACCGGCGGGATTCGTGATCTACACCGGCGAGATGTTTCCGTACTTCAAGGGCGACGGCTTCATCGGCGGCCTCGCCTCGCAGGCGCTGATCCGCATCCGCTTCGACGGCGTCACCGCGCGCGAAGCGGCGCGCTACCCGATGGGCAAACGCATCCGTGAAGTGGAACAGGGTCCCGACGGCGCACTGTGGCTGCTCGAGGACGGCAGCGGCGCACGACTGCTGAGGCTCACGCCGGCGCCGATGTGAACATCGCCACGGCCGGTGGCGATGAAGCGGCGATGTTGCTGGAGTGGTGGGTCGTGAAGGATTCGAACCGCGCCAGGCAGAGCCTGACCTGCGACAACATCCGGGCCGTCGCCACGGCCGGTGGCGATGAAGCGGCGATGTTGCTGGAGTGGTGGGTCGTGAAGGATTCGAACCGCGCCAGGCAGAGCCTGACCTGGGACAAGATCCGGGCCGTCGCCACGGCCGGTGGCGATGAAGCGGCGATGTTGCTGGAGTGGTGGGTCGTGAAGGATTCGAACCTTCGACCAAAAGATTAAAAGTCTTCTGCTCTACCGACTGAGCTAACGACCCACGCGTGACCCGATGACCGGCCTGCCGGCCGCCCGGCCTTGCGCCGGGGCGCGCATTTTAGCCCAAACCGGGGGCGATGGGTCAGCCGGGGGCGTAGCGGGTCGGGTCGGCCACGCCGGCCGCGGCGAAGCCCTCGGCGCGCAGGCGGCAGGCGTCGCAGCGGCCACAGGCCCGGCCGTCGGCATCGGCCCGATAGCAGGAGACGGTGGCGCTGAAGTCCACGCCCAAGCGCAGGCCCTCGCGGACGATATCGGCCTTGGTCATCCGCATCAGCGGCGCGTGGACGCGGAAGCCCGCGCCCTCCACCCCCGCCTTGGTGGCGAGATTGGCCAGCGCCTCGAAGCCGGCGATGAACTCCGGGCGGCAGTCGGGATACCCCGAGTAGTCGACCGCGTTGACGCCGCAGAACAGATCGGTGGCGCCCAGCACCTCGGCCCAGCCCAGCGCGATCGACAGCATGATGGTGTTGCGCGCCGGGACGTAGGTCACCGGAATGTCGGCGCCGATCACATGGCCGTCGGAATCCACCGGCACCTCGATGGCATCGTCGGTGAGCGCCGAGCCGCCGAGGCTGCGCAGATCGACATGCACGGTCTTGTGCACGGTCGCGCCCAAGGCCTGCGCCACCCGCGCGGCGGCGTCGAGTTCGGACGTGTGACGCTGACCGTAGCGCACGCTCAGCGCATGCGGGGCGAACCCGCGCTCGCGGGCGATGGCGAGCACGACGGCGGAGTCCATGCCTCCGGAAACGAGAACGACGGCGGGTTTCATGGCGTGGACTTCATGGTGCGGAGAACTTGATGGAAGGATCTCATCGTCCGGGCTCGTCGTTCCACAGGAGTTTGTGCAGTTGCATCTGGAATTTCACCGGCAGGCGATCGGCGACGATCCAGTCGGCCAGATCGCGTGCGGCGACTTCGCTCTTGCTCGGCGAAAACAGCACGTCGCAGCGTGCGTGCAGGCGATGCTCGCGCAGAACATCGCGGGCCCATTCGTAGTCCGCACGGCTGCAGATCACGAACTTGATCTGATCGTGGGCGGTGAGCAGCGGGAGATTGTCCCAGCGGTTGCGTTCGACTTCACCGGAATCGGGCGTCTTGATGTCGAGCACCCGCGACACCCTCGGGTCGACATCGGCGATGTCGATCGCCCCGGAGGTCTCCAGCGAGACGATGTAGCCGGCGTCGCAGAGGCGCCGGAGGAGATCGAGACAGCGCTTCTGCGACAGCGGTTCGCCGCCGGTGACGCAGACGTGGCGCACGCCGTGACTGGCGACCTCGGCGAGGATGTCGTCGATGCCGCGCCACTCGCCGCCGAAGAATGCGTAGGCGGTGTCGCAGTAGCGGCAACGCAACGGGCAGCCGGTCAGGCGCACGAAGACCGTCGGCCAGCCGGCATCGCGGGCCTCGCCCTGCAGCGACAGGAAGATTTCGGTGATCTTGAGGCGGTCCGCGGAGGCGACGGTCGCCGCGGGGGCGGAAACGGCGTTCATCCCGGCATTTTAACGGCTGCCCGCGATATCGGACGCCGGCAGCGGCGGGGCGGGCTCAACGGACCCGCGAGAGCTGGATCGCGCGGAGACGGTCGTCGGCGGTCCGCGCGGCCTCGGTGCCGGGGTAGCGGGCGATCACCCGCGACAGCGTCGCTTCGGCGGCATCGAGCTGGCGCAGGCCGTACTGGCAGAGGCCGACCTTGAGCAGCGCGCCGGCGGCCTTGTCGTGGGTCGGATGCTGGTCGAGCAGCGCCTGGAACTGCTCCTGCGCCAGCGCATAGTTCTGGGTGACGTAATAGCTTTCGCCCAGCCAGTACATGGCGTTCGGGGCGAACACGCCGCTGGGATGGGTTTCGAGGAAGGTCTGGAAGGCGCGCGCCGATTCGGCATAGCGGCCGGCCTTGAGGGCATCGAACGCGGCGTTGTAGGCGCTCCGCTCGTCCATGCCGCGCCCGAGGGCGGACGCATCGCCGTAGACCCGCGGCGCGGGATCGGCCGGCACCGGGACGACGGGCGTCGTCGACGAAGACGTGGCGGTGGCGCCCGCAGCGGCGGGCGATGCCGTCGTCGCGGCCGGCGCCGGCACGGTCGACGGGGCGACGCTTTCCAGCCGATTGAGGCGGCCGTCGAGATCGAGGTACTGGGTGCGGCCGCTCTGCTTCTGCTGTTCGAGCTGCTGCTGCAGTTCCTCGATCTGCGCACGCAGGGCCTGGACTTCGGACTTCAGCTCGCCGACCTGATTGAGCAGATCGAGATTGCCGCTGCGCATCGCCGAGAGTTGCTGTTCCAGCGCGGTGAGGCGATCGGCGGTGCTCACGCGCTGGGCCGAAACCGGTGCGGCGAAAGCCAGCGCGAGGACGAGGCAGGCGGAGAGCGACGAGCGACTGATGTTCACGACGGGCACCGGAGGACGAGTGTCACGGGGGCGGATGTCGCGAGAGCGGCATCACCGGAGCGGAATGCCCGCGATGAACGCGGGCGCCACTGCCATGGCCGGGGCATCGCGGGGATGCCCCGACCGCGGGATCACTTCGCGGTGTAGACGATCTCGACGCGACGGTTGCGGCCCCAGCAGTCCTCGGTGGACTCGGTGCAGGTCGGACGTTCCTCGCCGTAGCTGACGACGGTGATCTGGGTGCCGGAACCGCCGTTGGCCTGCACCGACGACGACACCGCGTTGCCGCGACGCTCGCCGAGGCCCAGGTTGTATTCACGGCTGCCGCGTTCGTCGGCGTTGCCTTCGAGAGTCATGCGCGCGCTGGGACGATCCCGCAGGTACTTGGCGTGACAGGCGACGATGGCCTGGAACTCGGGCTTGAGCGCGTCCTGGTCGAAATCGAAATAGACGACGCGCTGGCGCAGGCAGGCATCGGTGTCCAGATCGCCCGGACCGTACAGGCCGCCGGTGCCGCTGGGGCCGGTGTTGCCGATGCCGGAGGACGTGGTGCCGGAGGAGGAGGACTGGCTCGGGGTGGCGCCGGTGTCCGGGTCTTCCTTCACTTTCTTGGTGCAGGCTGCGGCAGTCACGCAGAGGATCGCGGTGAGCAGCACTCGGGAGGTCGTGTTCATGGTGGTCCTCGTCTTGTGTCGCAGAGTGGAGTCGGGGGGAGGGAGTGGGAGGTGCGGGATCAGCGCGGCAGGCGGTACGGGCCCCATGCGGGCTCGCGCACATCGCCTCCGGCGACGACCAGCCGCTGGCGCACGCGGGCATCGGACGACACCGCATACAACACGCCGCGCCCGCCTTCGCGCGCCGCATAGAGCACCATGCCAGCGTTGGGCGCGAAGCTCGGCGATTCGTCGAGCGAGCCCGGCGACAGCATGGACCAGCGCGGCGAACCGAGGCTGCGATCCAGCATCGCGATACGGTACACGTTGCCGCTGCCCTGCGCCACGGCCATCCGCTTGCCGTCCGCGGAGACCGTGACACGGGCGTTGTAGGTGCCCTGGAAGGTCACTCGGGTGGCCGAACCACCGCTGGCGGGCACCTGATAGATCTGCGGACGACCGCCGCGATCGGACGTGAAATAGATGGTGGCGCCGTCGGCGCTCCAGACCGGTTCGGTATCGATGCCGAACTGGTTGGTGAGCCGGGTCAGCGCGCGGCTGCCGAGATCCATCACGTAGATCTCAAGATTGCCGGTGCGCGACAGCGCCATCGCCAGGCGTCGACCATCGGGCGAGAACGCCGGCGCTCCGTTGATGCCCTTGAACGAGGCAACGGTCTCGCGCGCGCCGGTGGCGATGTCCTGGATGACGATCGAGGAATTGCCGCGCTCGAAACTGTTGTAGGCGAGCTTGCGGCCATCCGGACTCCACGCCGGCGACAGCAGCGGTTCGTCGGAACGCACGATCGTCTGCGGGTTGTAACCGTCGGCATCGGCGATCATCAGCGCATAGCGCGCGTCGCGACCGAGACCGGTCTGCACGACATAGGCGATGCGGGTCCAGAACGCGCCGCGGGTGCCGGTGATCTTTTCGTAGATCGCGTCGGCGATCTGGTGGGCGACATCGCGCATGGCATTGGCGCGGGCGGTCATCGCGAACGCGACAAGACGATTCTTCGCGATGTCGAAGAGTTCGTATTCGACCCGGTAACCGCCGTCGCCGGCATCCAGCACGCGGCCGACGACGATGTAGTTCTGCTTGGTCTGCTGGAAGAAGCCGAAATCGATCTCGCTGCCGCGACTCGGACGCTGCGCGCCGAGATCCGACGGCGGCATCGGCCGGAACTGGCCGGAACGCGCGAGGTCGGCGCGGACGACGTCGGCGATGTCGGTCTGCGGGGCGGCGACGGTGCCCTGGTAGGGCATCGGCACCACCGCGATCGGCGTCGCCGAGGCATTGCCGCCGACGATGTCGATCTCCAGTCCGCGCTGCTGGGCGAACGCCGCCATCGGCAGCAGACAGGCCAGCAGCAGGGCCCGGTGCAACAGAACGGAAAGGAAGGACGCGAGGGGGGCGATCGGGCGGCGGTTCATCGGCAGGCGAGTCGTCTCGATCCGGGGCACGGAGGAGCCGACAGCTTGGCCGCGAACGCGGTCAGAAAGATGAACGAACCCGGACTCGCGGCCGGACAGCGGCCGATCAACGGTCCTCGGCACGGAAATTGAGGGTCAGCGTGCGGTTGAACACCTGCTCGAACCCGCGATACGGCAGCGGCTGGGCCTTCAGTACCGCCGCTTCCACCAGGCGCCGGCCCTGCTCGTCGTAGGGACAGGACGGATCGACCTGGGCGTCGATGACTTCGCCCGGCGGGATCTGCCGGATCACGATCTTGCAGACCTGGGTCGGCGAGACGTTGTCCGGCTGGGTCCAGTTGCTGCGGATCGCCTGCATCAACGCCTGGCGATACGCCTCCGTGAGGGCGGCGTTGTCGCTGGCGCCGCGATTGCCCGGCGGCGGCGTGCCCGCGGCGGCCGAGGCCTGGCGTGCGCGCGCATCGGCGAGCTGACGGAGGCGCTCCTCGGCCAGATCGATCTTGCGCTGCTCCTCGGCGCGCTGGCGGCGGAGATCGGCCAACTGCTGCTCGCGCTGGCGCTGCATCTCGGTCCTGCGTTGCTCGGCCTGCTCCTGGCGCTGGCGTTCATCGGTGAGATCCACCTGCCCCTGGCGCCGACGCGCCTCCTGCTCGCGTTCCGCACGCTCCGCGGCCGCATCGGCGACGACTTCCTGTTGATCGACGGTATCGGGATCCGGCAGTTGTTCCTGCGGCTGCAGTTGCGGCTCCGGCGGCGTTTCCTCCAACGGCTCGGGCAGCGGCTCCTCGGGCAGCGGTTCGGGCGCGGGATCCTGCGGTGCCGGTGTCGCCGGACGTTCGGGCGGCCGACGCAGCGCGGCGCGGGTACTCGCCGACAGCGCGTCCAGATCGACGACATCGGCGATCACCGGCTCGCCGGCGGTACCGCCGTCCGGCGCACGCCACAGCGAGGCGAGCAGCAGCAACAGCATCGGCACCGCATGCAACAGCAGCGCGAGGACGACCGCTTCCGCGGTGTCGGTGCGGGTTTCGCGCATCTAGCCGCGGTCCTCGGGCAGGCTGACCAGACTGACCTTGGCGATGCCGGCGTCCTTGATCAGATCGATCCCCGACATCACGGTCTGGTAGCTGGCGTCGCGGGCGCCGTTGACCAGCACCGTCGCGTCGTCGTTGCGGCTGTGGACGGCACGCAGTTCGGCGACCAGATCGGCGGCGGACAGCTCGCGATTGCGGCCGCGCTCCAGCATCAAGGCATAGCGGCCGTCGGCGTAGATGCTGACGACGATCGGTTCCTTCGGCGTTTCCAGCGATTTCGCCCGCGACTGCGGCAGATTGATGTCGGTGCCGAGATTGAGCAGCGGCGCGGTGACCATGAAGATGATCAGCAGCACCAGCATCACGTCGATGTAGGGCACGACGTTGATCTCGGCCTTGAGCTTGCGCTTGCGGATGCGGCGA
>JAYRTK010000020.1:0-19835 GCA_041919595.1 Lysobacteraceae bacterium | reverse complement strand
TCGGCGATGCTCAACGTCAGCGATCTCGTTCCCGACGGCGAAGAGATTCCTGCCGAAATCGTCTGGAGCTACGAGCTCGGCATGAAGGGGTCGGCCGCCGAAGGCCGCTTCGTCTACGACCTGTCGCTGTTCTATTACGACTACAACGACTTCCAGGCCTCGGTGCAGAACGACAGCCCGCCGCCGTTCTTCGTCACCACCAACGCCGGCAAGGCGCACGCGCTGGGCTTCGAGGCCTCGCTGTTGGGCCGCTTCACCGACCACCTCAACGGCTGGCTGAACTACGGCTACATCGACGGCGGCTTCAACGCCTTCGACGACGACGGCACCTATCAGGAACTCGCCGGCAACCGTTTCCGGATGACCCCGAAGCAGTCGTTCTCGCTGGGCCTGGACTGGACCTTCCCGCTGCAGGACGGCGACAGCCTGTATCTGCGCCCGAGCTACAACTGGCGCGGCCACGTGTATTTCGAGGACGAGAACCAGCCGGGCATCGAAGAGGACGGCTACGGCCTGTTCAATCTGCGCGCCGGCTGGCGTTTCGCCGACCACTGGGAGTTGGCGGTGTGGGGCAACAACCTCGCCGACAAGGAATACCTGACCGACGCCGGCAACACCGGCATCCTGTTCGGCATTCCGACGGTGATCGCCGGCCCAGACCGCAGCTACGGCGTGACCGTTCGCGCGAAGTTCTGAGGCGCACCCGTCCGCACCGACGCCCGGACCTCCCCGCGGAGGCCGGGCGTCGTCGTTTCCGGCGATGCCCGGGCATGACCTCTGCCGGTGACACGATGCGGGCCCGCTCCGCTACCCTGTGCGCATGACCGCATCCCCCGCTCCTTCGACACCCGCGCCACGCACGCGGATCGTCGCACCGCTGCTGCTCGTCCTCCTCGGCGTGTTCGGCATGAGCGCGATCTGGACCCTGATCGCGCTCATGTTCGATCGCCAGTGCGCCTGGATCGCGGCGATCGCCGCCGCGGATCTCGCCCTGCTGCTGCGCCTGGGGCATGCCGCTCCCGGAATGCCGCGGGCGCTCGCGGCGGTCGCGGCGACGACGGCGACCATCCTGATCGCGAACTGGACCATCGCCGCCACCCAGATGGGCGGACCGATGGGACTGCCATTGATCGATTCGGTGCAGCGTCTCGGCACCGATCATGCGCAGACCCTGCTGGGCCTCGCCAACCAACCTTCGGAATGGGCGTGGTACGCGGCCGCGGCCATCCTGGCGCTGTGGCTGGGACGCTGACGCGGAACTGACACGTCAACGCCAGGCCGGCGGGACGCTCGCGACCGCGAAAGCGATCAGCGACGGCAACCACGACGGCATCATCGTCCGCCTCCGGACTCGCGCAGCGATCGATTCCTCCGGGTCTTCGGCATCAGCGGCCGGGTTGGCCGATGCGGAGGGACAGCGGGACATGCAGAATAGCGATATCGCCTCCGGAACCGGATCATGCGCGCCCCCCGCTACGACCTCCTGTTCACGCCGATGCGGATCGGGCCGGTAACGGCGAAGAACCGCTTTTTCCAGGTCCCGCACTGCAACGGCATGGGACATGCGATGCCGCTGGCGCATGCGGCGATGCGCGAGGTCAAGGCCGAGGGCGGCTGGGCCGTGATCGCGACCGAGGAGTGCGAGATCCATCCCTCGGGCGATCTCTCGCCCTACGTCGAGGCGCGGCTGTGGGACGATCGCGACATCCCCGCGCTCGCGCTGATGTGCGACAAGGTCCACGCCCACGGCGCGCTGGCCGCGATCGAACTGAGCCACAACGGACCGACCGCATCGAACCTCTACTCGCGCGAGGTGCTGATCGCCCCCTCGCATCAGCCCTCGAAATACGGCTATCCGTCGCAGGCGCGCGCGATGGACCACGAAGACATCGCGAACTATCGGCGCTGGCATCGCGAGGCGGCGGTCCGCGCCATGCGCGCCGGCATGGACATCGTCTACGTCTACGCCGGGCACGATCTGTCGCTGGCGATGCACTTCCTGCAACGGCGCCGCAATCATCGCAGCGACGAATACGGCGGCACGCTGGAGAACCGCGTGCGCCTGCTGCGCGAAGTGCTGCAGGACACGAAGGACGCGGTCGGTCATCGCTGCGCGGTGGCGATCCGCTTCGCCACCGAAGAACTGCTGGGGCCGGGCGGCGTCGAACGCGCGGAGGCGCAGGACATCGTCGGCATGCTCGCGGAACTTCCGGACCTGTGGGACGTGAACGTCGCCGCCTGGTACAACGACTCGGTGCCGTCGCGGTTCGCGCCGGAAGGCGCGCAGGAACCCTTCATCGACTTCGTGAAGAAGACCACGACGCGGCCGGTGGTGGGCGTCGGCCGCTTCACCTCCCCGGACACGATGGTGTCGCAGCTCAGGCGCGGCGTGCTCGACTTCATCGGCGCCGCGCGCCCCTCGATCGCCGACCCCTTTCTTCCGAAGAAGATCGAGGAAGGCCGGATCGACGATATCCGCGAATGCATCGGCTGCAACCTCTGCGTGTCCGGCGACATGACGATCACGCCGATCCGCTGCACCCAGAATCCGACGATGGGCGAGGAATGGCGCAAGGACTGGCATCCGGAGCGCATCGCGCCGGCGACGTCGTCCGCGAAGGTGCTGGTGGTCGGCGGCGGCCCGGCGGGCCTGGAAGCGACGCGCGCGCTGGGCCAGCGTGGCTACGAGGTGCATCTGGCCGAGGCGCGACGCGAGCTCGGCGGTCGCGTCAGCCGCGAAGCACGCCTGCCCGGCCTCGCCGAATGGGCGCGGGTGCGCGACTGGCGCATCGGACAGATCCGGAAACTGCAGCAGGTCGCGACGTATCTCGATTCGGCGCTGACCGCGCAGGATGTGCTCGATTTCGGCGCCGAACACGTGGTCATCGCCACCGGCTGCCGGTGGCGCCGGGACGGCATCGGCCGCAGCCACGGCGAGGCGATCGCCGGTTTCGCCGACAACCCGGCCGTGCTCACGCCCGACGATCTGATGGACGGCGCCCTCGCCGACGGGCGCCTGCCCGACGGCCCGGTCGCGGTCTTCGACGACGATGGCTTCTACCTCGGCAGCGTGGTCGCGGAGTTGCTCCGCCGGCAGGGACGCGAGGTCTTCCACGTCACTCCCGACGACACCATCGCATCCTGGAGCGCGAACACGCTCGACTACCGTCACATCCAGTGGCGGATGGCGGAACTCGGGATCGAACCGGTCGTGGCCCACGATGTGGTCGCGTTCAACGCCGGCCGGCTGGAATTGGCGCACGTCTGGAGCGACCGTCCGCGCCACCTGGACTGCGCCGCGGTGGTGACGATCACCGCCCGCCTGCCCGAGGACGCGCTGTACCACGCCCTGCGCGAACGCGCGCCGGACTGGGCCGATGCCGGCATCCGCAGCGTCGCCCGGATCGGCGACGCACTGGCGCCGGGGTTGATCGCGCATGCGGTCTATGCCGGCCACCGGTATGCCCGCGAACTGGAGACGCCGCTGTCGGACGAGGTGCCGTTCAAGCGTCATTTCCACAGCGCACGGGAAACCGACCTGCGCCGGATCGACGGCTGACACCGCCCACCCGAGGGCCCGCCCATGGTCGGGACCGGATTTGCGGCAGTGCAACATGCGCCGCATAATCGGGCGATTCCGGCTCCGCCCGCCCGGGCGCCCGGTCCGGTTCCGCTCAACGCCTGCGCCGCTGCGCACCCGCCATGGAGTTCCACATGTCCGACATCGTCATCGTCGGTGCCAAGCGCACCGCCATCGGTTCCTTTCTCGGCCAGTTCACCGGCGTCCCCACCCCCACCCTCGGTGCCGCCGCGATCTCCGGCGCACTCGATCACGCGGGACTGGCACCGGACCAGGTCGACGAAGTCATCATGGGCTGCGTGCTGCCGGCCGGCCTCGGCCAGGCCCCGGCCCGCCAGGCCGCCCTCGCCGCCAAGGTCCCGACCTCGGCCGGATGCACCACTATCAATAAGGTGTGCGGCTCGGGCATGAAGGCGATCATGTTCGCCCACGACCTGATCAAGGCCGGCTCGGCCAGCGTGGTCGTCGCCGGCGGCATGGAGTCGATGACCAACGCCCCCCACCTGCTCAACGGCTCCCGCACCGGCCTCCGTTACGGCAGCGGCGAACTGCTCGACCACATGGCCTGGGACGGGCTGACCAACCCCTACGACAAGCAGGCCATGGGCGTCTTCGGCGATGCCGCCTGCGCCAAGTACGGTTTCGACCGCGCCGCCGTCGACGCCTTTTCGGCCGAAAGCGTGACCCGGGCGCAGAAGGCGGTCTCCGGAGGTGCGTTCCGCGACGAAATCACCCCGGTTACAGTGGTTACACGCAAGGGCGAAGCCGTCGTCGACACCGACGAGGAGCCCGGCAAGATCGACCCGTCGAAGATCCCGGCACTGCGTCCGGCGTTCGGCAAGGACGGCGTGCTCACCGCCGCATCGTCGTCGAAGATTTCCGATGGCGCGGCAGCGACGGTGTTGATGTCGTCCGACGAAGCCGCGCGTCGCGGACTGCAGCCGCTGGCGAGGATCGTCGCCCATGCGACCCATTCGCAGGCGCCGGAATGGTTTACCACCGCACCGGTGACCGCGATCGAAAATGTGCTGAAAAAAGCCGGCTGGAACGTGAGCGACGTCGATCTGTTCGAAGTCAACGAAGCGTTCGCGTGCGTGGCGATGGCGCCGATGAAGGACCTCGGCATCGCGCACGAGAAACTCAACGTGCGCGGTGGCGCGTGCGCGCTCGGTCATCCGATCGGCGCGAGCGGCGCACGGCTGGTGGTCACGCTGATCGCGGCGCTGCGCGCGACCGGCGGCAAGCGCGGCGTGGCGTCGCTGTGCATCGGCGGTGGCGAAGCCACGGCGATCGCGGTGGAGCTCGCATAAAGGGGTGGAACGGACAAACCGGATAAAACCGGCCACGACCGCTTGACAGCCGTCCCCGGCTTGTCATCATGGTGCCCAGACGCTCCCGGGCACCATGAATGGGCGCGCCACCCCCGAATAGACACAGACGATGAGGACTCCATCATGACTCTGAACAAGGCTCTGCTCGCCCTGACCCTGGGCCTGGCCCTGACCGCCTGCTCCGGCAAGCAGGAAGAAGCCCCGGCCGCCGACGCCGCCACCACGGAAGCCGCCCCGGCCGATGCCGCTGCTCCGGCCACCGACGCCGCTGCCGCCGACGCCGCCCAGGCCGCCGCCGAATCGGCCGCCGCCGCCGCCGACGCCGCTGCCGCCGCCGGCACCACCGAAGCTGCCGACGCCGCTGCCGACGCCGCCGAGAAGGCCGCCGACGCTGCCGAGGCCACCGGCGAAGCCGCCAAGACCAACTGATCCAAGGCAATCCGATTCAGACAACCGGTTCAGTCGGGCTTCACTTCGCTGAATAGGTTGCTACAATGAGGGAGCCGCAGCTCTGAACAAATGCGGCTTTTTCATGGTGCTGGCAAGCACCAAGTAAGTCAGTGAACGAACACATGCCGGCTTTCGCCGGACTGCCCCGCGCACTGGCGTTGCCTGACCCCTGTTTTTTCAGACAACTCCTTTGGAGAAAAGCATGAACACGAAGCTTTACGTCCTCCTGGCCGCCGGCGTCCTCGCTCTGTCGGCTTGCAACAAGGCCGAAGAAACCGCTGACGCCACCGCCGAAGCCGCCACCGAAGCCGCCGACGCCACCGCCGACGCCGCCGCCGCTGCCGGCGAAGCCACCGCCGACGCCGCTGCCGCCGCTGGCGAAGCCACCGCCGACGCCGCTGCCGCCGCTGGCGAAGCCACCGCCGACGCCGCCACCGCCGCTGGCGATGCCGCCGCCGCCGCTGGCGACGCTGCTGCCACCGCTGCCGGCGACGCCGCCGCTGCCGCTGGCGACGCTGCCGCGAAGGTCGAAGCCGCTGCCGAAGAAGCCAAGAAGTAATCCTTCGCTTCCGAAGCGCACGCTTCCAGTTGTACAGAAAGGCCCGCCTCGGCGGGCCTTTCTTTTTGAGCACGGCCGCCAGCTCCGACAGGCCTTTCTTTTGGGACACGGCTGTCCGCCCCGGCCGGCCTTTCTTCTTGAGCACGACCGCCCGCTTCGGCGGGTCTTTCATTTCGCGTCGGCATCGACCGGATCGACGCCGGGTGTCGCAACGACGATCAGTGGACGCAGCGCTGCGGGTATCCTTGTCGTTCACCATCGAAGCGTCCGATCGCACCATGCCCGCGCTGAGCACCCGTCTCGACCCGCAGTCCCAGGAATTCCGCGACAACGTCGCCTATCACCGCGCCCTGGTGACCGAACTGGACGCGCGGCTGGCGCGCGCGGCGGAGGGCGGCGGCGACAAGGCGCGCACGAAGCACACCGAACGCGGCAAGCTGCTGGCACGCGACCGCATCACCGCGCTGCTCGATCCAGGCTCGCCCTTCCTCGAAATCGCACCGCTCGCCGCGGAAGGCATGTACGACGATGCCGCGCCCGCGGCCGGCATGGTCTGCGGCATCGGCCGGGTCATGGGCATCGAGGTGGTGATCGTCGCCAACGACGCCACGGTCAAGGGCGGGACGTATTTCCCGATGACCGTGAAGAAGCATCTGCGTGCGCAGCAGGTCGCGCAGGAAAACCGACTGCCCTGCATCTATCTGGTCGATTCCGGCGGCGCGTTCCTGCCGCTGCAGGACGAAGTCTTCCCGGACCGTGAGCACTTCGGCCGGATCTTCTACAACCAGGCGCGGATGAGCGCCGAGAACATCCCGCAGATCGCGGTGGTGATGGGCAGTTGCACCGCCGGTGGCGCCTACGTGCCGGCGATGAGCGACGAAAGCATCATCGTGAAGGAACAGGGCACGATCTTCCTCGGCGGCCCGCCACTGGTGAAGGCCGCGACCGGCGAAGTGGTCGATGCCGAAGCGCTCGGCGGCGCCGATGTGCATACGTCCGTGTCCGGCGTGGCCGATCACTTCGCCGAGGACGACCGCCATGCGCTGCAGATCGCGCGCAATCTGGTCGGCAACCTCAACCGCCGCAAGACGCTCACGGTCGCAGTGCGCGCCTCGAACGAACCGCTGTATCCGGCCGAGGAACTGTACGGCATCGTGCCCAAGGACACGCGCCGCCCGTTCGACATCCGCGAAGTGATCGCGCGCATCGTCGACGGCTCCGACTTCGACGAATTCAAGGCCCGCTACGGCAAGACTCTGGTCACCGGGTTCGCGCATCTGCACGGTTATCCGGTGGGCATCGTCGCCAACAACGGCATCCTGTTCGCCGAGAGCGCGCTCAAGGGCGCGCATTTCATCGAACTGTGCAACCAGCGCGGCATTCCGCTGGTGTTCCTGCAGAACATCACCGGCTTCATGGTCGGTCGCAAATACGAAAACGCCGGCATCGCGAAGGACGGCGCGAAGATGGTCACCGCCGTCGCCTGCTCCAGCGTGCCGAAATTCACGGTGGTGATCGGCGGCAGTTTCGGCGCCGGCAACTATGCGATGTGCGGCCGCGCTTACGGTGCGCGCTTCCTGTGGATGTGGCCGAATGCACGGATCAGCGTAATGGGCGGCGAGCAGGCCGCGAGCGTGCTCTCGACCGTGCGCCGCGATGGTCTGGAAGCCGCCGGCAAGGTGTGGACGGCGGACGAAGAGGAGGCCTTCAAGGCCCCGATCCGCGACCAGTACGAAACCCAGGGCAATCCCTACTACGCCACCGCGCGGTTGTGGGACGACGGCGTGATCGATCCCGCCGACACCCGCCGCGTGCTGGGACTGGGTATTTCCGCCTCGCTCAACGCCCCGATCGAATCCGCGCGCTTCGGCGTGTTCCGGATGTGAGGCCGGCATGTTGCGATCTCCCGCGCTCATCGCCCTGCTCCTCATCGCCCTGTTCCACGTCGGCGCCCCGCTGCCGGCACAGGCGGCTCCGCCGCCCTGCGCCCGCCTCGAAGAGGCGCTGATGCGACTGGGCGATCCGGATCCCGCGGAATGCCTCGAAGGCAAAGCGCTGGCGAACGTCCATGCCACGCCACCGAAGGGCCTGAAGCTCGGCGCGGTCCGCGGGCTGTACGTCGACGACGGCGGACGGTACGCCGACATCGATCCCCGGCGCGCGCCGGTCGATCTCGACCGTCCCGACGCTGCAGGCAACTCGCCGGCCGGCGCGGTTTTCCTGCTCGGCACGCCCCGATGGAAGGGTCGACTGCGCCATGAACCCGGCAATGGCTGGACGCTCGCCTTCCTGCCGGACCGCCGCAGCGGCGATGCCACCTCACCGCTGCGGCGCGCCTTCGCGACCATCGTGCTGGATCGCGAGGACGGCACGCTTCCGGTCGTTCCACCCACGACGTTCGGGACAGAGTGCTGGGAAGCGACGGCCACCGCGCGCTTCGTCGATTTCAGCGTGGTACTGGGCGAAGGCGAGCTTGCCGGCGTGCGACCGGTGGCATTCCACCTGTCCGACGTCCGCGACTTCCGCGCGTGCGCGCCCCCGGATTCCACCCCCTAGCAGAGCCTCTGCGACATGATCGTCGGCATCGACCTCGGCACCACCCATTCCCTCATCGGCGCATATTCGGACTCGGGCAGCCGACTGTTCCCGAACGCGCTGGGCGATGTGCTCACGCCATCGGTGGTGAGCGTCGACGGCGACACCGTGCTGGTCGGGCAGGCCGCTCGCGACCGGCTGATCAGCCACCCGCAGCACACCGTCGCATCGTTCAAACGCTGGATGGGCACCGCACGCGAGACCCGTCTGGGCGATCGCGGTTTCCGCCCCGAGGAACTGTCGGCGCTGGTGCTGCGTTCGCTGCTCGCCGACGCCGAAGCGGCCCTCGGCGAACGGGTGACCGAAGCGGTGATCAGCGTACCGGCGTATTTCTCCGACGCGCAGCGCAAGGCCACGCGCGCCGCGGGCGAACTCGCCGGCGTGCGCGTCGAGCGTCTGATCAATGAACCGACCGCCGCGGCCCTGGCTTACGGCCTGCAGGCCCGCGAGGGTGAAGGCCGGTTCCTGGTCTTCGATCTCGGCGGTGGCACCTTCGACGTGTCGATCCTCGAATGCTTCGAGAACGTATTCGAGGTGCATGCCAGCGCCGGCGACAATTTCCTCGGCGGCGAGGATTTCCTCGACCTGCTGATCGAGGCCTTCTGTCGCGACAACGAGCTGCACCGGGAAGCGATGCCGGCCCAGGACTACGGTCAGCTGCGGCGCCGCATGGAGGCGCTGAAACGCGAGATCGGCGGGGTCGCGCCACCGCCGCTACAGATGTCGATCGGCGGCCGCGACCTGACCTGGAACATCGACGAGGACCGTTTCGCGCAACTGTGCGAACCGCTGGTGCAGCGCATGCGCGGACCGATCGAGCGCGCGATGCGCGACGCGAAGCTGCAGCCGTCGCAACTGGACGAGATCGTGCTGGTCGGCGGCGCCAGCCGCATGCCGCTGGTGGCGCGTCTGGTGTCGCGGATGTTCGGCCGCCTGCCGCTGCGCCACATCAATCCCGATCAGGCGATCGCGCTCGGCGCCGCGGTCGCCGCCGGGCTGAAATCGCGCGACGCCAAGCTCGACGAAATCATCCTGACCGATGTCTGCCCGTACACCCTCGGCACCCAGATCGCGCGACGCGACGCCGGCGGCCAGATCCACAGCGGCTTCTTCCATCCGATCATCCTGCGCAACAGCACCGTGCCGGTGAGCCGGGAAGACCAGTTCTTCCCCATGCACGAGGGCCAGCAGAAGCTGAGCATCGACATCTTCCAGGGCGAGAACCCGCTGGTCGCCAACAACATCAAACTCGGCGAGATCTCGGTGGATCTCGACAAGCGCCGCAGCAACGACGAGAACGGCGTGACCGTGCGCTTCACCTACGACATCAACGGCCTGCTGCAGGTGGAAGTGACCGAGCACGCGAGCGGACGCCGGCACGAACTGCTGCTGGAACAGAATCCCGGACTGATGTCGGCGGAGGAGATCCGCGCCCGGCTGGCCGCGCTGGCGGCGCTGAAGATCCATCCGCGCGAACAGCAGGAGAACATCGCCGTGCTCGCCCGTGCGGAGCGGCTGTACGAGGAATTCCTGCACGAGCGCGAACGCCTGCAGGACTGGATCATGCAGTTCCGCGCGATCCTCGACACCCAGGACACGACCCTGATCGCCGAACAGCGCGGCCGTTTCGCGCAGGCGCTCGACGCCCTGGAAGCGCAGGGCTGACGCACGCCATGCATTGGGCGTTGCGGACCCTCGGGCTGGATGCGGACGCCGACGAGCGCGCGATCAAGCGCGCCTACGCGGCCCGACTGAAGACCACCAGGCCGGACGAGGATCCCGAAGGTTTCCAGGCGTTGAACGAAGCGTATCGGGCAGCGCTGCAATGGGCGCAGACGCAACGCGACGAGGCGCCAGCCGAGCCGATCCGCTTCGCGATTCGGACCAGCGCACCCGATGCTCACGATGCGGATGCGGACCCGATCGATGCAGATGTCGATGCCCCCCATGCCGAGGCCATGAATGCGGATGCGGCGGATGCGGCCGACGGGGAAAGCGCCGACACCCACGACATCCACGCCGCAAACGACGCGCCCGACGACGTCGATGACGACGACGACGCGCTCACCGTGCCGTATGCGCCACCACCCGCGGAAACGCCGGATTTCGATCCCGATGTCTTCTTCGACGAATGCGTGACCATCGCCATGCGGGGCTACGACGGCGATCTCGAACATTGGCTCCATGCGCAGCCGACGCTGTGGTCGCTGGCGCACAAGGCGAAGATCGCGCATTGGCTGGCGCATCGGCTGCAGGCGCGGCGGACGCCGATCGAACGCAGACGATTCGACGTCATTGCCGAATTCTTCGGCATGAACGACCTGCATTCCGGCTTCGACGCGTACTGGCTGCATCGCCTCCGTCACCGTCTGCATGTCGCGTGGGAAGTGCAGACCCGACAATTGCACTCGCTGGCCGCACGCACCGGGCTGGACGGCGGCAGCATGGCCTCGAACCTTCGCGTGACCGCGCGCATCGTGGATCAACTCTCGCGCCCGCTGCGCTGGCCGCAGGCGCTGCAGGCGGCGCTGATGCCGGGCTACCCGGGCACGGTGCGCGCCTTTCTCTATCGTCTCGATTTCGGCGATCTGTACGACCTGCCGCCGCAGATCCGCGAGGATCAGATCGCGTTCTGGGAAGCCGCCGGCGATCGCGACCGGTTGTCGAAACCGCGACTCGCGGTGGGCGCGTTCCGCTGCGCGGTCTATTCGGCGATCGCCATCCTCGGCATGCTGCTGGTGAAGAGCATGACGCCGGGCGTCGGCATCGATCCGAAGATCGCGACCATGGCGAGTCTGACCGTGCTCGGGCTGATGTATTCCGCCTGGTTGTCCGCGCTCGGCGCGCAGCGCTGTCTGGCGTGGCTGTCGCTGCCCGACACGGTGCCCGCGCCGCTGCCCTGGCTGCGCGTGGCGTTCGTACCGCTGTTGGCCGCGATCGCGGTCGCGATGGATCGTCTCGGCGGCTACGAGAGCGGTGGCGCGACCATCGCGGCCGCCGCACTCGCGGTCTCCATACACCGTTACCGGCGACGCAACGGTCCCTTGCTTGCGGGACGACTGACCCCGAAGGTCTGGCATCTTGCGCTGGTCGTCCCGATGATCCCGCTCTTCGTATGGGCCATCGAACAGGCGCCGGACTTCGTCACGCTCGCCATCGGCGGCGCGGCGTTGTTGCCGTGGGCGATCGATCTGCGCAAACGGCGCAGCGAAGCGGACGACTGAACGCTTCCGTCATCGACGGCGATTCTGCTGCGGCAGTCACAACCGGGTCACGACTTCGGGGCTAAGGTTGGAAGTCCTGCCGCATGCCGTCGGCGTTTCCGGAGCCCCCCCGAGATGGCTATCTTCAACAACTCCACCCCCAGCAAGAAAGAGGGCGTTCCGGCTGCGGATCCGCCGAGCTTCACCGCCCGCGAGACCGCGACCTCGCCCGCCAACACCGATTTCGCGCCGGCCACGTTCCCGCGCACCGGGGCCGCGGCGGAACCGGCACCGGCGACGAAGGAGTCGCTGATCGCCGCCGACCTCACCATCGAAGGCAAGATCGAAGGCTCGGGCCACGTCCGCATCGCCGGCAAGTTCAAGGGCGACGTCAACGTGCAGGGCGATCTCTCGCTGGAACGCGGCGCGAAGCTGAACGGAGGTGTCCGCGCCAAGAAGGTGGTGGTGGCCGGCGAACTCGAAGGCAACATCGAATCCGCGGCGCGGGTCGAACTGCTCGACTCCTCGGTGCTGATCGGCGACATCAAGGCGGGCACGCTCACCGTCGCCGCCGGCTCGAAGATCCGCGGCCACATCGACTGCGGCTGGGAAAGCGGCGGCAGCCAGAAGTCGGGCGGCAAGGAGCCGGCTTCCGAATCGTGAGCGCCCGCCCCGGCACCGCGGGCGCCACCCGCGAGTGCCCGCACTGCAAGGCGACCATCCTCGAAAGCGCGGTGATCTGCCCCGCGTGCAAGCACTACCTGCGTTACGACTCCGATGCGCGGCCGGCCCAACCCCAGCAGGTGCCGCTGCAGGTCGAAGGCACCATCCGCCACCCGGCGGATGGCGACCCGTGGGAGTACTCGGTGGTTTTGGTGATCCGCGATGAACGCGGCGAGGAAATCGCCCGCAAGGTCATCGGCGTCGGCGCCATGCACGCCGGTGACGAACGCAGTTTCAGCCTCACGGTGGAGGTGTTCGAGGCCAAGGGCGCCAAACCGCGGAAGCATTGAGACCGGGAGCCGTCCATCCGGACAGCGTTGACAAGCCCGCCCCGCGGACGGAGATTGACCCTCTGGATCCGGCGCGCGGCCCCATCCTGTCGGCGTCCCGCGCCACACCGCAAGGAAAACGCCAGCATGCCCGAACTGAAGAACGCCTCCGAAGCCGCCGCCGCGCCCGTCCCGGGTCTGGACGGCGCCAACGGAAAGAAAGCGGTCGCCGAGATTTCACTGATCGACGAAATCGGTCGCGAGCGCGCCGGCGACCTGATCGCCGGGGAAGTGACCGCCGCCATCGCGCGTGCCGATGCCCTGGGCCTGCCCCAGGTCGTGAACATCGACGGCGTCTGGAGCAAGCGTTATCCGGACGGCCGTGTCGAACCGATCGAGTGAGGACTCAAACATGGAAGACTATCCGCACCAGGATGTGCAAGGCGTCGCGCGACCGCGCATGGTCGTGTTCGCCGGCCCGAACGGCTCCGGCAAGAGCACCGTCACCGGCGCCCTGATGCAGGAACCCGCGTTCCCGAAGAACTACGTCAACGCGGACGACATCCAGAAAAAGCTCGATCCCGTGGCGTATCCGCTGCTTCCGCAGCGCGAACTGCTCGCCGCGAA
Organism: Lysobacteraceae bacterium; assembly: GCA_041919595.1. Taxonomy (GTDB): domain Bacteria; phylum Pseudomonadota; class Gammaproteobacteria; order Xanthomonadales; family Xanthomonadaceae; genus Lysobacter_I. Next base: position 6,498 of record JAYRTK010000020.1, on the reverse strand, counting down.
CATGGCGAAGGCACAGCGGCAGGAAGCGCTGGACGGCGGGAAGCCTTTCGCCTACGAGACCGTGATGTCCACACCGGTCCATCTGGCGATGTTCGACGAGGCCCGTCAGAAGGGTTTCCAGGTCGACATGGTCTTCGTCACCACCGAAAGCGCCCTGATCAACAAGCTGCGCGTCGAGAACCGGGTCGCGCAGGGCGGTCACGGCGTCGACCCCGACAAGATCGGCGAACGCTACGGCCGCGCGATGAACATGCTGCCGTTGGCGCTCGAGAAGGTCGACACCGCGAAGGTGTACGACAACACGCACAAGGAACCGATCCTCGTCGCCGAAAAGGTGGACGGCAAGATCGTCTTCCCGGAGCTCAAGAAGCCCGCGTGGATGACGCCCGAGAATTTCGAGAAGATGACCCACTGGGTCGACGAGACCATCCGGAAACCGGTCGTCGAGCGCGCGCAGTCGCTCGCCGCCATCGAAACCGCGCAGCACAAGGTACGTCCCGAGGCCTCGGTCGAACTCGCGGACATCCAGAACGGGAAGATCACCTCCGGCCGTGTGATCGGCATGGACGCGGTGCACGTGGTCCAGCATGTTCGCGGTGAGGATCGTTACGTCGTGCACGATCGCGCGATGCTGACCCCGGGGCTGATCCCGCAATTGCAGCAGGCAAAGGACGAAGGCCGCGACGTGAACGTGGGCTACCACTACGACGGCGGCGGCAAACTCAAGGACCAGGGCCAGACGCTGCTTCCGCCGCCTCCGAGTCAGGGACCCGATCAGTCGCTGCAGCCGCGCTCGAAACTCTGACCCACGATCATCGCATCCGCAATCGCGCGGAAGGACACGGATCGGCGCCATACACGCCAGCGACGTACACGGCTTGAGCCCGTCGCTGGCGATGGTCGAGGTCGAGGGCACAAAACACGTCACACAGCCCCGGCCCGCGCGTCATGCTCCGATTGACAGCGGATGCCGAAACCCCGGAAAGTCCGGATGTCCCGCGGCCGGACGCCGCATCGCGGCGGATCGATCGCCCGCGGCGACTCCCGTTCAATTGCAGGAGGGCAGAACGTGAACAAATCGATGATCGACGAGATCGGACGCGAGCGTGCCGACAAGCTGATGTCCGACGCGGTGGCCGAGGCGGTGCAGACGGCCGACGCGCTGGGCCTGCCGCAGGTCGTGCGGATCAAGGGCGCCTGGTGCCGGCGCTATCCCGACGGGCGGATCGAGCCGATCGACGGAGAGGGGTGAGCCATGGAAGATTTCAACGGCCTGGAGCAGGCCGACAAGCCGAAGATGGTCGTACTGGCCGGACCGAACGGGTCGGGCAAGAGCACGGTCACCAAGGGGCTCCGCGAAGCCCCCGAGTTTCCGGGAAATTACATCAATGCCGACGACGTCGCGGTCACCCTGCGGCAGCCGGACAACGATGCGGAATCGCGCCAGCACAAGGCCGCGATCATCGAACCGAACATGCCCGATCTGCCCTGGTATGCGCAGATCGCCAAGTTCGAGAAGCGGCTTACCCAGGACGAGATCGCCGGATATCTGGAGAACGGCGTCGAGCGGACCGATCTGCGCAACGCCTTCGCGGCGATCCTCGCCGACGACAAGCGCAAGGAATCGCTGCGGGGCGGTGAGGATTTCGCCTTCGAGACGGTGATGTCGACCCAGGGCAAGCTGGCCATGTTCGACGAGGCCCGCAACAAGGGCTACGACGTGGAAATGGTGTTCGTCACCACCGAGAGCGCCGAAATCAACAAGCAGCGCGTGCTCAACCGGGTCCAGCAGGGCGGCCACAACGTCGATCCCGACAAGATCGTCGAACGCTACAACCGCGCCATGACGATGCTGCCCGCCGCGCTGGAAATGGTCGATTCCGCGGAGGTGTACGACAACACCTTCAGCAAGCCGATGCTGGTGGCGCGCAAGCGCGACGGTGTCGTCGAGTTCCCTGAACTGGAAGCGCCGGCGCTGGTCGGGCCGCGCGGGCCGGTGGGTTCCCAGGACCTCGACGCATGGTTGGACAAGGAGGAACAGGCGGCGCAGCTTCACGAAGTCAACGAATGGGTGCGCACCACCATCCGCGAACCGGTCGAGGCGCGGCAGAAATCGTTCGCGGACATCCAGGAGAAGTTCCCGGGCGCACAACGCGCGAGCATCGAGCAAGGCAGCGAGGTCTATGGTCGCGTCCTGGCGATCAACGACGTTCATGTCCTGCAGCACGATCGCGACAACAATCGCTACGTGGTGCACGACCGCTCCACGCTTTCGCCCGGTCTGGTCGCCAAGCTCGAAACCGCGATGCACGATGCGAAGGACGTCACCGTGGCGTACAACTACGGCTCCGACAGCAAGCTGGTCGACCAGAGCAAGACGCTCGACAAGACCATCATGGGCCGACACGAACTGGATCAGTATCTGTTCGATCCCGGCTCGCGCGAGGAACCGAAACCGAAACAGATGTAGGCCGCTGCGGCCGCGCCTCCCGGGGCGCGGCCGCAGATGCGGATACGCGCGGAAATTCAGGGGTCGCGAGGCCCGCAGCCGTCGCAACCGCCGCAGGCATCGCTCTTGCGCGCCGGCGGCGCGATCCGGCGTCCCAGCGTCCGCACCCATTCAGGCCGGCCTTCGCGCACCAGCGGCAACGCCAGCGCGACCCGCAGCCGGCGCGCGGCATTCGGCGCCTGTTTGCGGAACACCACCCAGGCGCTGATCGCGACCGCGATCGCGACGACCAGGTATTGCAGCGTCAGCGCCCCCTGCGGCGACATGCTCACCCCGCGCCCAGCGCCCGCGCGATCTGGTAGGTGATCAGCGACGCCAGATACGCCAGACCGAACAGATAGACCATCGCGATGCTCATCTGTTTCCACGAGTTGGTCTCGCGCTTGATCGTCGCGAGCGTGGAAATGCACATCGGCGCATAGATGTACCAGACCAGCAGGGACAGCGCGGTGGCCAGCGACCAGTCCTGGGCGATCAGCGGCGCCAGCGTCTGCGCGGCGGCGCTCTCGTCGGCGGCCGACAGCGCGTAGACCGTCGCCAGCGACGACACCGCCACTTCGCGCGCCGCGAGGCCCGGGATCAGGGCGATGCAGATGCGCCAGTCGAAGCCCAGCGGCGCGAACACCGCGGTCATGGCGTGCCCGATGCGGCCGGCGAAGCTGTAATCGATGGCCGGACCGACGGCGTCCGCCGGCGCCGCCGGGAACGAGAGCAGGAACCACAGCAGGATGGTCAGCGCGAGGATGATGCCACCGACACGCTTGAGAAAGATCGCCGCGCGTTCCCACAGGCCGATCAGCAGATCGCGGGGATGCGGCACGCGGTAGGACGGCAGCTCCAGCAGCAGCGCGTGTTCACTCTTGTCGCGGCGCCAGCGCTTCATCACCATCGCCACCAGCAGGGCGCTGATCACCGCGGCGGCGTAAAGGCCGAACAGCACCAGTCCCTGCAGATTGAACAGGCCGCCCACTTCGCGCTGCGGCACGAAGGCGCCGATCAGCAGCGCGTACACGGGCAGCCGCGCCGAGCAGGTCATCAGCGGCGCGACCAGGATCGTGGCCAGACGATCGCGCGGGTCCTGGATGCTGCGCGTGGCCATGATCCCGGGCACCGCACAGGCGAAGCTCGACAGCAGCGGGATGAAGCTGCGCCCCGACAGGCCGGCCTTGTACATCAGGCGGTCGAGCAGGAACGCCGCGCGCGGCAGATAGCCGGATTCCTCCAGCGCGAGGATGAAGACGAACAGGATGAGGATCTGGGGCAGGAAGATGATCACGCCGCCCAGCCCGGCGATCACGCCGTCGACGAGCAGACTCCTGAGCGGCCCGTCCGGCATCGATGCGCCGACCCATTCCCCGAGCCAGACCGTGCCCGCGTCGATGCCGTCCATCAGCGGCGTCGCCCAGGCATAGACCGCCTGGAAGATCAGGAACATCACCGCCGCGAGCGTGAGCAGGCCGACCGCCGGATGCAGCAGCCAGCGGTCCAGCGCGTCGTCGACGTGCGCGGTGCGGGTCGGCATGCGCACCGCGAGTTCGATCAGACGCCGGGTTTCCGCATGCGGATCGGCGGCTTCCGGCACGGTGCGTGCAGGTGGGCGCAACGTGTCCGCCATCGCATCCAGTTGCGCGACCAGCGCCCGGCCACCGTCGCGGCGCACGGCCACGGTTTCCACGACCGGGACCCCCAGTTCACGCTGCAGGGCCTGCAGATCGATCTCGATGCCGCGTCGTTTCGCGGCGTCCATCATGTTGACCGCCAGCACCATCGGCTTGCCGAGTTCCCGCACTTCCAGCGCGAACCGCAGATGCAGGCGCAGATTGGTGGCGTCGACCACGCAGACCAGCACGTCGGGTGCCGGTTCGCCCGGATAGAAGCCGCGGCAGATGTCGCGGGTCACCGCTTCGTCGAGACTGGCGGCCTGGAAGCTGTAGGCGCCGGGCAGATCGAGCAGCACGAAGGCACGCCCTGCCGGCGACTGCAGGCGCCCTTCCTTGCGTTCGACGGTGACGCCGGCATAGTTGGCCACCTTCTGCCGGCTGCCCGTCAGCAGATTGAACAGCGCGGTCTTGCCGCAGTTCGGGTTGCCGACCAGCGCGAGACGCAACGGTGTCGCGGCAGCGGTGGTCATGCGGCGTCACCATGGCGCAGACGCACCCGCTCGGCCTCGCTGCGACGCAGGGCGAACCGGGTGTAGCCGATCTGCACCAGCAGCGGCTCGGCGCCGAACGGGCCGGTGGCCACGATCCGCACCGGTTCCCCGGCCACGAACCCGAGTTCGCGCAGACGCCGGGCGATGGCGTCGTCGGGTCCCCGGTCCTGCACGTCTTCGACGACGGCGGCCATCCGCGGCGGCAATTCGGTCAACTTCACGTCCAGTCCCAAATGGGAATTGTTCTCATTCTATACCAGGATCCGCGGATCGGCATCGACGCGGATCAATTTCCCGCGGTTCCATTTCCCGCGGATCGCCTCGCGGGGATCGTCGGTGGCATCCCGCCCGCCGCGGACGACCGGATATCATTCGGGTACCGCAACAGGGAGGCCGCGCATGTCCGATTCGCTGCAGCACCATCGCAATGGTCCGGTCGTGCGCCTGCGCCTGCACCGGCCGGACCTCCACAACGCCTTCGACGCCGATCTGATCGGCACGCTGACCGCCGCCCTGGTCGCGCTGGCCGAGGATCGTTCGGTCCGCGCGGTCGTGCTCGAAGGCGCCGGCGCCAGCTTCTCGGCCGGCGCCGACCTGAACTGGATGCGCAGCATGACCGCCGCCACCGAGGACGAGAATCGCGCCGATGCGCTCGCCCTCGCCGGCCTGATGCGCTGTCTCGACGAACTGCCGCACCCCACCATCGCCCGGGTCCAGGGCGCCGCCTTCGGCGGTGGCGTCGGGCTGATCGCCTGCTGCGACATCGCCATCGGCGTGCCGGAAGCGAAATTCGGTCTGACCGAAAGCCGGCTCGGGCTGCTGCCGGCGGTGATCTCGCCCTATGTCGTCGCCGCGATCGGCGCCCGTCAGGCACGACGCTGGTTCGCGACCGCGGAGGTTTTCGACGCCGCCGAGGCGCACCGGATCGGCCTGCTGCATGCGGTCGTGCCCGCGGACGCGCTGGACGAGGCGGTGAACCGGCAGATCGATCTGCTGCTCAAGGCCGGCCCCATCGCGGCCAGCGAAGCCAAGACCCTCGTCCGCCGGGTTGCTTCGATCCAGGACCGCAACCGGCTCGACCGCGACAATGCCGATCTGATCGCCCGTCTGCGGGTCTCGCCCGAAGGCCAGGAAGGCCTGGCCGCCTTCCTCGACAAGCGCAAGGCCGGCTGGGCGCCCTGAGCGCTGCCTGGCGACACCCCACGACGGAGGCTGCCCATGCTCGATCACCTCGGACTCACCGTCGCCGACTATCCGCGCAACCGTGCCTTCTACGAGAAGGCGCTGGCGCCGCTGGGTTTCGGTGTCGTCATGGAGGTGACGCAGGCGATGAGCGGCGGCTATGAAGGCTGTGGCTTCGGCCCGCCGGGCAAGCCGGCGTTCTGGGTGGGCGCCGGCCGCGGCGAAGCCGGCCGCGGCATGCACATCGCCTTCACCGCGAAGTCCCGGGCGGAAGTCGATGCCTTCCACGCCGCCGCGCTCGCCGCGGGCGGTCTCGACAACAGCGCGCCCGGACTGCGTCCGCACTACCACCCGCACTACTACGGCGCGTTCGTGCTCGACCCGGACGGCCACAACATCGAAGCCGTCTGCCACGCACCGGAATGACCATGCCCTCGCCCATCCTGAATCTCGACGACGTCGAACTGATCGATCTGGCCGAACGCGCGCGCCAGCGCGGCAGCGAGATGCCCACCGCCCGTTTCGGCGGACGCATCGGCCTGATCGCGCCGCGCATCGGCGCGCGCAAGCTCGGCTACAACCTCACCGAGATCGCGCCCGGCAAGGCCGCGTTCCCGATGCACTCGCATCGCGCCAACGAGGAAATGTTCTTCGT
>JAYRTK010000019.1:0-20478 GCA_041919595.1 Lysobacteraceae bacterium | reverse complement strand
GCCGCAGCCGAGCAGACACACCTGCTCATGGTTGGCCGCCGGATCGATCTTCGCCAGCGACACCTCGGCCACGACCGTGTATTCGCTGAAGGTGCTGCAGCCCATGTAGTGGTAGATCGGCTGGCCTTCGTAGGAGAACCGCGACGTGCCGTCGGGCATCACGCCCTTGCCCTGGGTCGCGCGCACCGCGACGCAGAGGTTGGTCTTGCCGCTCTTGCAGAAGAGGCATTCGCGGCACTCGGCGGTATACAGCGGAATCACGTGATCGCCCGGCTGCACGCTGGTCACGCCTTCGCCGACCGAAACCACGACGCCCGCGCCTTCGTGGCCCAGCACGCAGGGGAACAGGCCTTCCGGGTCGTCGCCGCTGAGCGTGAACGCATCGGTGTGACAGACGCCGGTGTGGCTGATCTTCACCAGCACCTCGCCCTTCTGCGGCGGGGCGACGTCGATCTCGACGATCTGCAGCGGTTGACCGGGGCCGAAGGCGACGGCGGCGCGGGACTTGATGGGCGAAGCGTTCATGCGGGATTCCTGTGGCTTATTTGAGATAGGAACGGACCAGTGCGATCGCCTGCTGGATGCCGGCGTCCTTCGCGGCGAGCTCGCCGAATTCCTCGCGCAGATGGCTTTCCAGCACTTCGGCCATCAGTCCGTTGACCGCGCCGCGGATCGCGGCCAGTTGTTGCAGCACGGCGCCGCACTCGGTCCCGGCTTCCAGCGCGCGTTCGAGCGCGTCGGCCTGGCCACGGATGCGGCGCAGCCGGGTGAGGGCTTTTTTCTTCTCTGCGGGGGTGTATGGCATGGTGGGGGGGAGTATACCGCGCGCGGTGCGATCCGCTACCCCGGCGACCCTCCACGGTGCAGGGAAAGCGACGTCGTGAACGACAATGGCCCCTCTTCGCCACGACAGGATCGCCATGTCCCGGCCGCCACGTGTCCGTGTCTCGCCCATCGACGCCTTCCCTGCCGACCGATCCCCTGGCCGCGATTTCCTGCTGGATCGTGATCTTCTCGCTGGTCCTCTGCGGCCCGGGCGTCCTGCTCGGGCCGGTTGGCTGGCGCTGAAGAAATGGAAGAGGCAGGAATCGGTCTACGGCGCGAAGGCGAGCACGGTCCGCGCCTGGATCGGGATCGTCACCGGCGGCCTCGGCACGCTGCCGGGAATCGCGGTGGTCGCGCTGCTCCTGCTGAAACATTGATCGGACGAAGGAACAGGGGCCGGCGGGTGCTCCGATGAAGCGGAGCACCCGTGCGCGTCCCGGAGACGGGGACCCGTTTCCGGCGCGTTCGGCGGGCGATGCCGCTCAGGAGAAATCGATGCTCTTCTCGAACGTGCGCAGTTCGTGACGGGCCATCGCCAGGTTCGACTTGGAGCGGTCCAGTACGACGTACAGGAACAGCTTCTGGTTCGATTCGAGCGGGCGGATGATGTGGTATTGCTTGGTGAGGCTGATGAGGATGTCCTCGATGGTGTCGTTCAGCTTCAGATTGTTGGCGACCTTGCGCTTGGCGCGCACCACTTCGGCGTTGCCGGCGGCGGCGAGTTCGAGGTCCACGCCCGAGCCGTCGCCGGCGAGCAGCATGCCGCTTTCGGTGTCGACGAGGGCGGCGGCGATGTAGCCGTCGAGGCTGCGCAGGGGTTCGAGAGAGATCTTGGCCATGTTGGATGTGTCCTGTCTGGTTGGTGAGGTTGTGGTGGGAGGAACGTGCCGCGCGATGCAGCCACGCGGCGAAGTCTTGGATCGGTCGGATCGTGCGGCGCCTGCCGGCGATTCCGCGGGATGCGCGCGTCGTACGGCAGGCCCGGATGGGAGGCGGATCGTGCGGCGTCGACTCAGGCGTCGGCGTCGATTTTTTCCGCGAGAACGTCCGCGGTATCCAGCGCGGCACGGATGGTCATGGCGAGGTTCTCGGTCGAGTCCGCGCACAGGCAGAGGGCATGCCGCTTTTCCTTCGAGGGGATCCGGACGATCACGATCGATCCGTGCTCGGTGGCGATGCTGTTGTACAGCGTGCGGCTGTTGAGGGCTTCGCGGCTGAAGGATTCGATCAGCCCCATCAGCGAACTCATGATCGCCGCGGAGCGTTGCGCGCTGGTGTCGTGCGCGGCTGCGTTCACGTGCGCATAGCTGCGTCCGTCGACGGTCGCGACGGATGCGAAGAGAATGGCGGGCATGCGTTGCAACAGCCCGGCCAGCGTGGCCTGACATGACATTCGGGTCTGCATATTGATGACCGGCGCTTTCTGATCGGGAGTGGCGGAAAAGGCGGAAACTGCGGACATGGTGATGTTCCGTTGTAATCGTTTGCGAGTCGTTCAAGCATGAAGCGTGCCAGATGCTCGCGTCGATTATTCTTGACGGGCGCGGGGTCTCCCTCCGGCGCTCCCGGGGGAGGATCGGCCGGGAATTGGCGCAGGTCTGGCCGCGAGGGTCCCGTCGTGCGACAGCCCCGCCCGGCCCCGGAAGTGACGCAACGCGGCAGGGGAGTGGCGAATTCTTGACGAGGATGGACATTGCCGTTCCTTCGACCAAAGTCGTAGGACGGTCCTCCGGGGCCGGGGTCCACCGCGTCGCGCCTGGACGATTCTGCTACTGTCCCGCTCCCGTCCCCAGCCCGACCGCAACCGCCCATGCAGGCCCACCACTGGTACGCCCTGACCAAGACCCTCCATCTCGTCTTCGTGATCGCCTGGATGGCGGCGGTGTTCTATCTGCCGCGGATCCTGGTCAATGTCGCCGAAGCCGGGGACGTGCCGGTGGTCCGCGAACGCCTGGCGTTGATGGGCCGGCGGTTGTATCGCTTCGGCCACGTCATGTTCGGGCTCTCGCTGGTTTTCGGCCTGGCCCTGTGGCTGCATTTCGACATCGCCGGCGGCTGGCTGCACGCCAAGCTCACCCTGGTCGCGGCCATGTTCGCCTACTACATCGTCTGCGGACGCTGGCTGAAGGGCATCGGCGCCGGGCGCCCGCTGCCGTCGGCGAAGGCGATGCGCTGGATCAACGAAATACCGGTGTTCGCGCTGCTCGCGGTGGTCTGGCTGGTGCTGGCGAAACCGTTCTGAGCGAGGTCACTCCGGGCGCTACATCCCGAGGAGTTTGCGCTGCGTGCGCGTGTGCCGCCACAGCGCCCCCGCGCAGATCGCCGCGGAGGCGATCGCGACGCCGCCGGCGATGAAGGCCGCGAACAGCCAGTGATCGGTGGCGCCGATGCAGCGCATGCCGGTCGCGCAGAGGACGATGAGGCTGGCCGCGATGGCGGCGGCGATCGATCCGACCGTGAGGCCGGCGAGCCCGAACCTGAGCGTACGATCGGTGAGTCGGGTGTCCGGCGGCATGGGGGCATCCTGCTGCCTCGATCCCGCCATCATCGCGCTGCGGCGCATCGATGCACGCCGCAGCGCAGCATCGGCAGCCGGTGGGCTGCCCGCGTTCAGGGCGTGCGGAACATTTCCGGTTTCGGCAACGTCGTCGGCACGCCGTCGGCATTGCAGAGGCCTGCCTCGCACAGCCGCCGACGCAGTGCCGGGGTCGCCTGCAGCAGGATGTGGAAGATGGCGTTCTGTTCGAGCGTGCCGCGTACCGCGTGCGCCCCGGGGCCGCGCGCCCAGATCCCCACGTCGTCGCCGCCATGGCTCTCGTTGGACAGCGGCACCAGCGCCTCCTGCAGGTAATCCGGATGTTCGGTGTCGACCGCCGAGAGGTTCGGCCGCCCGTTCTCGGTGCCGCGATAGCCGCTGGCCTCGTGCGGGAAGCGCTTGGGGCCTTCCGGCTGTTGATCCGAGGCGCCGACGTGCCCGGGGCCGTTGGCGTAGCCCAGGGTGGTGTAGGGCAGGCCGGTGGCATCGGTGGCGAAACTGGCGGCGTCGTTGCCTTCGCCGCTGCTGCCGCGGACCTTGCCGAGGATCGCGTTGCCGCGGACCGGGTAGCCGGCGAACGTCAGGGTATGCGAGTGGTCGGCGGTCACCAGGATCAGGGTGTCGTCGGGCGATGTCGCCTCCGCCGCGGCGGCGACCGCCTCGCTGAGCGCGACCGTATCGGCGAGCGCGCGATGGGCGTTGCCGAAATGATGCGCGTGGTCGATGCGTCCGCCTTCGACCAGCAGCACGTATCCCTTCGGGTTGTGGCGCAGCCGCTCGATCGCGGCGCGGGTCATCTCCGCCAGCGAGGGCTCGCCGGCGCGGTCCCGCGCGCGGTCGTGCTCGAACTGCATGTGCCCGGGCTGGAACAGCCCGAGCAGCGGCCCCTGTTTCGGCGCGGCCGCGAGCTGTTCCGCGTTCCAGACATAGGTGCCGTCCGGCCGCCGCCGTTTCCACTCGGCGACCAGATCGCGGCCATCGAGGCGCAGGCCGACCTGGTCGTCGTATTCGGGGTCGCGCTCCGCGGTCGGCTGGAAGTTGCCGCGACCGCCGCCGAGCAGCACGTCCGGGCCGCCGCCGTACGGGGTTTCCATCAACTGCCGTGCGATATCGGTGCAGCCGGCCTTCGCGGCCTTGTTCGGCAGTTCCTCGTCGTTCTCCCAGTTGCGGTTGGCCGAATGGGCGAAGGTCGCGCCCGGGGTGGCGTGGGTGACCCGGGTGGTGGTGACCACGCCGGTGGCCAGACCGCTGGCGGCCGCCAGTTCCCACAGGGTCAGCAGCGGTGTGCGCTGCGCGGCCCCGCAATCGTTGCGCTGGGCGTCCTGGCCGATGCTCAAGACCCCCGCGCGGGTCTTCACGCCGGTGGCCATCGCGCTCATGGTGCCCGCCGAGTCGGGGGTCTGCGAATCGGTGTTGTAGGTCTTGCTGAAACCGGTGTGCGGGAAGCGCTCCCAGCTGAGCAGGTTCTCCTCGCCCGGCATCCCCCGTCGCTGGCCGTCGAAGATCCGCGCCGCCGCGACCGTGGTGAGGCTCATGCCGTCGCCGACGAACAGGATCACGTTCTTCGCGCGCCCCTGCATCGCGCCGCGTTCCGCGGCCTGCGCCGCGCCTGCCCGGAACCACCATGCCGCATTTTCGCCATCAGGATGCTGGATCGACGGCACCTCGACGGGTGCGATGGAGCCCTCGCCGGGTGCCGCGACGGGCGGGCGCACGCCGGGCGTGGCGCAGGCGGCGAGCGACGTGGCGATGGCAGCGAGCAGGAGGGGGCGCAGGGACATGGGCGAGGGTCGATGACGCGGATGTAGGCGCGCAAAACCTTTGATTTGGAAGCGCAGAAGGTTTGAACTGAGGAAAAGAGGGGCGATTGTAACCCGTGAAAGGGCCGTTCAACGGGCATTGAACCGCCGTGCTGGGGGTGTCAATGCGCGCTTTCGGTAGCCGGGGAACGAACGGCCCGAGGTCGGGTCAGGCCGGCACCTCGCGCGAGCATCTGGACCGTCTGCCGGCTCACGCCATGCGCGGCCGCCGTGGCGGTTCGTGTCCGGCCCGATGCCAGGTCGGAAAGGATCGCGCGCCGCGTGCGAGGTGTGAGCCGAGGCACACGGCGGCCGAGTCGCGGGAACACGCGCGGGATGCCGGCGGCATCGCCAATGCGCCGCACTGTGGCCGGGTGTACACCATGCGCGGCGGCAACTGCGCGCAGCGTGTGATGATCGGCGAGCGCAGCGACAATAGAAGCGCGGACGTTTTCAGGAACGACGAGCCGTGCGGCAGTAGCACGCGGCCCGGTGTCGCGCGTGAGCTTGCTTATCGTGGCTATGTCCCTATCGAACCAATCCGCAATGGCATTGACTGAAATTCCAGCGGCGCGCATAGCGCGATATAGGCGACGCTCGCGCGAGTTCATTTCAGGGCGTGGCCTGTCCGCGTGGTAGTCGTCAAAGCGAGCAAGCCAATAGCGGACAGTTGTACCGTGCAAGCCAAAGCGCGCACCGATGGCCGCGAGCGTGTGACCTTCGGCGCGCAGCGCGCGCATGCTTTCAACGTCAGCGGGTGTCAGCTTGCGCATGCGCGATTCTCCAAACGGCTGCGCCCGCGAACCCTTCGGAAAGGGCGCGCGGGCGCGGTGGTGATAGCTGCGGATCGGTGCGGCGTCATTGCGTCCTGTGCGGCGGGCGCGGCTGCGCCTGCGACATGACGGCGCGGACGCGCTGCTGCCAGTCGGCGAGTTGCGCGGGAGTCATGGCGGCGCGCGCTGCGCGCGGCTGCGGGCGTTCCTGCGAATGCACAAGCCGCAGCGGAGCGGCGGCCGCACCAGTGCGCGCGGGCGCGGTGGTGCGCGATGCGGCTGCATCTTCGGCGCGCAGCGCATCGAGCGCATGGAACTGGACGACGGCGAGCGCATCGAGCGCGGAGAACAGCGCAGCGCGCGAGACGCCGCCAAGATCGGCGGACGGTTCGAGCAATTCGCCGACGAGGCGGAACACGTCGGGCGCGTGTGCGGCGAGATTCGGGAAGGTGTCGGGCAGACGGCGCGCGAAACCATACAGGCCGGCGAGGTCGTCGCGATCCACGTCGGCGAGCGTCGCGGCGGGCGCGCACAGGTCGCGCAGTGCGCGGATGATGGCGGTGGTTTCTTCGAGCAGGTCGCGCGCGTTGGTGGCGGTCTGCGGCAGGATGCGAGCGGTGGCGTTCATGGCGTGGTCCTCGTGTGATTGAGAGACCGCCGACACGCTGTCAAACGTGGCGACGGACGATGCGCGGTTGACAGACCGGCACGAGGACCGGCGAGCCTTGCGGCTCCCGCGCACCGCCCGCCATAGAAGGCTGACGATTACTGCCCCTGTACGACAGCAGGCAAAAAAAATGCGCCCTCTGTCGATAGCTGGGCGCTGTGCGCCTCGTGTTTCCGGGCTGTCAAACCCGGTCGCCGTTTTTTGCGGCGACGGTGCATCTTCGCGCGCGTGCGCGAGAAATGTCAAGCCCCCGGCGTCGGCGTCATTCATCGGGCGAATCTCCGGGCGTTTCGGCCTGAATTGGCGCAGCGCGTGCGTTGTGGAATTGCCTGAGGCGTTCGGCACGCGCGAGCCGCGCGACCATGCGCGGATGGATGCGCGGCTCGCTCGGCAGCGTTACCGCTGCTCGCGGATTTTCCGCGTTCGGTTGCAAGCCGTCGGATTGCACGCGCGGCGCGTGTGGCGTGATCGCGTCTGAGCGCGAGGCGTGCGTTATTGCCGCGCTTTCGATTCGCTGCGGCTCCGGTGCCGCTTCTGGCTTCGGTCGCGCGTATGCTTCACCGCTTTCCGCGCAGCTTGCGCCGATCCGCAGCGCGTCGGCAAGCTTCAGGCCAGCCGGTGCGCGCATGTACTTGACGCTGAATAGCTGACCGGGCGCGGCTTCTCTGGCGGCGCTCACGGCGAACAATTTGAAGCCGCCCGGATCGCCGGCGAGCGGTGCGCATGTGAAGTCCGCGCGCGCCGCGCGTAGGATCGAAAAACCGCCGTCGCCGTCGTCGGGTTGCGGCGTGCGATAGGGATCGCGGCGCGCGGCGTGCGACAGGTTGTCGGCAAGCGCGCATGCTTCCTGTGGCGACAGCGCCGGAAACTCCTCGATGACTTCGCATCGTGACGTGCGCAGGCCGCGCGCGACGGTCAGTTCAACGCGGCCAGCGAATGCCTGGACAACGGCGGACGTGTCCGCGAACACGCAGGCCGCTTCTGTGAATAGCACGCGCTCCGACATGGCCGAATCAGTCGGCCGCGCCGGTGCCGGTCAGTTCCGCGAGTTCCGCGCGCTTCGCTTCGATTTTGGCGTTGATCTTCGCGAGCTTGGAATCGAGTTCCGCCAGCCGCTTGCGTGCATCGTCCATATCCACACCCGACAGGGTGTCGGCGTTGAGGGTCGCGGCACGAATCGCGCTTTCCGCTGCGGCCTTCATCGCATCACGGAAAAGGAACGTCGCGGCCTCTTGCGACAACGGCTCGTCGTTGTAATCGCCGAGAAACGAACTCGAACCGCGCAGCGGGATATACAGGCTCGCGCTGCCCGGCGTGAACTCGTGCATCATGTCGGCGACGGTCGGCGGCCTCTTGAACGTTGCGCCGACCGTCTCCGCGATCCTGCGCATGTAATTGTCGGCGACCGCATCGATGCTGGCGTGTGCGCGTGTCACGAGAGCCGCCACGCCGACCGGCTGCGAAAGGATCGCATCGCGTTGACGTTCGGCGTCGGACTGCTGTTCTCCCAGCTTGGTCAGTTCCGCGCGCAGGTTGCCGATATGCTGGTCGAGTTGCGCGCGCAACTCACGCGGATTCGGTACTTGATCTTTCTTTTCCATGTGTCGCCTCGCATGTGCTGCCGCTGGGCGGTAGTTCCACCCTGCGCGCAATTCGTCGGATTACTGGCCGGCGTTCTGGATGAGGAAGCCGGCGAGCATGCCGCTGAGGACGGGCTTTTGATCGAAGCTGACGCCGATCAGCCACGACAGACAGCCTTCGTCATAACGAGCCTTTCTCACCATCGGATGACCGCGCATCGCGTAGGTGTATCCGTAGCTCGGCGTTCCGTTGAAATGCGGGGTCGTCTTGGAAGTGGGTTTCGGCACGTATGCCACGATCACGTCATTCCCCCACACGTCGGAAAAATCGTCATCCGGGCCGCTGGCTCCCACGGCATCGCCGACGACGACTTCATCCACTTCCCACAACTTCGCCAGCATTTCGCGCGTCACGGATGCGGCGCTGGTATAGCGCAGACGGTCGACGATCTGCGCATTGGTCTTGCACCGCTTGTATGCGCTGGCCGAAAGCAGGACGGTGTTCGCGCGATTGCCCGTCGAAGTGCGCACGGTTTCCTTCGCGTTCTCGATGTCGTCGGTCGGCTTGCCGGTGGATGCGCTCCACAGCGTCGTTGACGAAAGAGTCAGGCGGTGGTCGGCGTCGTAATTCGCCACGTCGCGCGCAAGCTCCGCGCAATCGTATTCGTGGGAGAGTTTCAGCGAATCGAGAACACGATTCACCGCGACCGCACTGAGGTCCAGACCCGGCGCCCTGTTGGCATCGTTGTAGACTTCGTGGGGGATCTTCGCATCGAGCGCATTCGACACGATGTTGTACGACTTGCCCAGGTATCCGAAAACGATCGATGCGACGTTCGCGCCGGGCGCACGCTTGGAATTGTAGCGGCGGAATGCTTCTTTCCCGAACTCGATCACCTGACCGCCGTAGGTATCGACCGGGGCGATGGGAAAGAGCTTTTGCCCGACGTTTTCGGGCCGCACGTATTCCAGCGCGTGCGTGGTCAGGATCGGATCGATCAGACGAGCCTGCGCCGGGGTCATGGAGCCATTGGAGAAAGAGACGGTAGTCATGTGTGTTCTCGCGGTATCAGAGCGCCAAGCCGGGCGCGCGGTGTGGTGGGATGGTTGCCGTGCGGGCGGGCCGCGTGGGAGCGCGCAGGACGCGCGCGGATGGTTCTGGAGCTACCCCGGTAGCGGCGGAGCGGCTTAAACGCCTCTCAAACGCCTTTCCGGCGGTCTGGCGGCGGTTCGGGTGGCTGTTGTGGGGGGCGACGGTGGCGGAAACAGCCTTCCGGCGCGCGACAGGTGAAGGCTGGCACCTGCCGCGCGCCGGGCGCTGCCCGGCATCCGTACCGGGTGCGGACGGCTTCCCATGACCGCCCGCACGATGGGAGAGTCGGCGCGCAGCAGAGCGCATGCCCTCCCAATTCCTACCACCACCACACACATAGGCGACACCACGCGAGCGCAACGGCCGACGCTTCGGAGCTTTCGCAGACGTGCAACGTCCCGCGCTTGATGCGGTGAATCCGCGCCGCGTGGTGTCGCCTATGTGGGCGGAGCTTGCTTTCACAGCGCGTCCCGCCTTGTATTCTCATCCCGCACAACTTTTTGAATTGTGCGGATGCTTACGCCGTGTTCTTTGGCAACCTGTCGGGTTGTCATTTCTCCTGAAACAACAAGCGCATATATCTGAGCGTTTCTTTCAGCCAAGAATTCGGCGTCGTCAGACGCAACGTAAATGATCTCGCCGTCCAGTTGCTTTGCGATAGCAACCATGATGCGGATAAGCATCTGTTCTTGGTCTTCTCCGCTAGCCCTCGACTTTTGAATCGCACGCCTGATCACGTCCCTTAGATCAGATTCAACAGCCGGTATTTGTTCTCGGTTAAGCTGACCCATCAGCTCCCCCAGATATGTAGCCAATCGTTTCGCAGATAGCCTTGATTTCGTATAGCGTGGCGCCCTTCCCGAGCTGCTTTTTAAGGCGTTTTCTTTTCAAATACGCGCTGCCGGCAATGGAGTCCATTTCGTTTTCAAAGTACTTCCAGTCAAGCGGGAGACCTGCTTTTTCCACGGCCTCTTTTACCAAGTAATACCTTCCAAGTGCGGCCGGAATATATAGCTTGTCCCCGCCACAAACAGCCTTTAGCCGCGATATACAGCGACCAGCAATTTCCGCTGCATCTTCACTCTTCGCGGACTTATCACAGATGACGGCTCTGATTGCGGCAGCGATAGCCGGAACATTCTTCCGCCAATTAGCCTCGTCGCCGCGCCCTGATTTCGAGAGTTCGTCTTTACTCATCCGATGAGGGTGATTTAATTCGCCGCTTGTTGTGAGGCGACGCGCTTCGCCCTTCGTTATTTCCTTTTAGATGCGTGCGATTTTTCCTGCTACTCTGCTTCGCAGAGTAAGACGCGTTTCAACACGCATAACCTGAGTAACCGCCATGTCCGATTTGCTTTTGCGCGCGCGCCTCACGCTCGATCCCCAGCAGTGGAAAACCGGCCTCGCCTCCGCTGGCACGGGCCTCAAATCATTCACGTCTCTTGCGCGCCGTGAAATCGGCACGCTTCACAGCTTCATGAGCAGCACGGCCGGAAAGGTTGCAGGCCTTGCAGGCGGCGTTAGCGTCGCGAGCGAACTCATGCGGTCTGCGAAGATGGACCAGTCGCTTACACGCATCGGGATTTCTGCCAATCTTTCTCTTGCCCAAGTTGGAACGCTGAGAAGTGAACTCCTCAGGCTCGGCAAGCAATCCGGCGAATCGGTGGCCGATCTTGAAAGCGCTTCCGGTGCGCTGTTCGCGCAAGGCATGCAATACGACTCGGTTAGGAACTCCCTTGCCGCGATCAATAAGACCATGCCGCTTACGACGGCATCTGCTGGAACCCTTGCAGACGCTCTTGGTGTTGCATCGACCGCCTTCAGTTTCGATCTCCGGCAGTCGGGCAAGGCACAGGAACTGCTCGACAAGATGGCAACCGCCGGCGGTCTTGCAAGCGCAGAGCTTCAAGACCTCGCACCCTTGGTCGCGCGCGTCGGTGTCAACGCGCGCGCTGGCGGGTTTGGCTACGAGCAAATGCTCGGCTTCATCGAAGGTCTTTCCAACATAGAAAAAAACCCGGAGAGACTCGGCACGCTCGCCGATTCAACGCTTCGCCTTTTCACCAACGCGCAGTATCTGCGCAATGCGCAGAAAGGGACTGGCGTTAAGTTCTTCGACACAGACGGGAGCCGTCGCGATCCGCTTGTAGTTCTGGGCGAAATTAAGAAGCGCATGGATCAAATGAAAACCGACGCGCAACGCGAAGCATTCCTGTCGCGTGCATTCGGTGAAACGGACTTGGATACAATTAAGGGGCTTCGCACGCTGCTTTCTGGCGATATGCTCGCCCAGGTCAACAAGTACACAGCAAGCATTGCGAACGGCGCTGGCACGATTGAAGCTGCGTTCTATAAGGCGACCAACAACGCTGTTTCACAATCCGGTCGGCTGCGCAATTCGCTTGTGGAAGCGGCCGACGCATTCAGCACTCGCCTCAACTCTGGAATCACGAAGGGCGTCCGCTTTCTGCTCGATGAAAAGAAGGACGGCGGGCTCGGTCTCTCCGGTGGTCAAGTTGCAGGCGGCGCCGCAGCGTTGACGCTCGCGGCCTATGGCGGCGGTCGTTTGCTCAAGGGTGCAGCGGGTCGATTGCTCGGCGGTACTGCCGGGCTTGCGTCTGGTGTTGCGATGGGATCGGTGCTCGAAAAAGCAGGCGCGGCGACGCCGGTTTTTATAGTCGGCGCTGCGCCGGGTTTGTTCGCTGGTGGCGGCGGTTCGCTTGGCGGCGTTGTCGGTGGCGCGGGTGGCGCTGCGGGCGCTGCGCGTCTTGGTGGTTTGCGTTTGCTCGGCGCGCGCGCTGCGCTCGCTGGTGGTTCGTCTGTGCTTGGCGCTGGCGGATTGATGGGCGCGGGTGCGGGTGGTGTTGCAACAACGCTCGGCGGCGTCGGTATCGCGGCGCTTGGCGGCTGGGGTATCGGCACGCTCGCGAACATGGGAATCAACAGCAACAAATACACGCGCAACGCTTTCCAATTTCTCGCCGCGCCGGGACTGCGGAATGCGTCTTACACGATGGCCGCGCTCGGCAACAGCGAAGCGCGCGCGACCGTCGAGGACGAATACAGGCAGGGGCGCGGCATGACGCGCTTGGAGATGGCAACGGCCGGCGGTGTCGGGCCTTTCAACTGGCTTGCGCAGGTGTTGACGCGGGCCAGTCGTGAGGCTCAGGAACGCCGAACCGAAAAAGAGCGCGCGCAGAAGATGGAAGCCGTGTTCCGTGTCGAAGCATCGCCGGAACTTCGCGCGCGTCTGGTGTCTGCCGTAGCCCCCGGCGCGTCTCTGCAAACGTCAACGACATTGCGGGCACCGACGGGGCGGATGATGCCCGGCTCCGGTCAGTGACCGCGATTCGCTTGGGTGAATATCGGTAGCAGTAGCGCGGCGGATCGCTTCCGGCCGATGCGCCGTCGCGGCGGCTCGGATCGCGGCGCGGATGGTTTGGCGAGTTCCCACCTACAGGCGCGGCTTGCGGATCGTTTAAACGCCGTTTTTCCTTTTCGTTTCATGGGTTTGCGATCAGGTGGGAACTTGAAATTCTGTTCCCACCTGGGTTCCCACCTACGGCGCGCACAGGTGGGAACTGTCGGCGGTGCGGTTGCGGCACTTCGCGGCGGCGATGGTCGCGCGCTCCGGGCCGGGATCGGCCTGTTTTCCGGGGCTTCCGGCGAAGTGCCGCACGCGCTGACGGTGCGGCGCTTCGTGCGGCACTTCACAGGGCGAAAGCGCCGCAATCTGCGGCATTTCCGGGCGGCCGGCGTGCCGGCCGCTGGGATCATGCCGGCGGCGTGTCTGGCGCGCGCTGGCGCGGGCTGCGGGGCTTCCGCAGCGGTGCGGCTGGGCCGGGGCTTAAACGGCGTCGGGACGGCGCGCGGCGGTTCCCGCCTGTCGTCAATCCTCTTGCGCTTCCGGGGCCTGCGGGCCGGATTCGTCAAACCTACCCGGCGGGTCCGATGCCTGGGCGACCCCCGCGCAAGTGCCTGATTGTCCGGCGAAGTTTCGCAAAATCCCGGCTAATTTTTGTTTGTCCCGGATATCTGCATAGCTCTTGCTCCCGCACAGCGGAGCGACGATTATGCCCGGTGGATGCGACAAGCGTGGAATGCCGTGATGACGCCGGTGCGCTCGCGGGCGACGACCGGCTCGGCTATCGTGCGCGCTCGGCCCTGTCCCGCTTTCGCCACGGAGTTGTCATGCGTCTGGTGTCCGCCTGGTTCCGCATCCCGTTCTGGCAGCGCGTCCTGGGCGCGTTCGTCCTCGGCGCGCTCGTCGGCTGGCTGATCGGGCCGGATGCCAAATCCTGGTTCCAGCCGCTGGGCGACCTCTACATCACCCTGATCAAGATGATCGCGGTGCCGCTGGTGTTCTTCGCGGTGATCAATGCCGTGGCCTCGCTGCACGGGCAGAAGTCCATCGCCGCGCTCGGCGGCCGCACCTTCCTGTGGTTCGCGATCACCGCCGTGTGCGCGGTCGCGGTCGGGCTGGCCGTCGGCACCGTCCTGCAGCCGGGCGTGCTGCAGATTCCACTGACGGTGGATCCGGCGTTCGTGCCCAAGGACATCCCCAGCCCGGTGCAGGTGTTGCTGAACGTGGTGCCATCCAATCCCTTCCACGCGCTCACCGGCATCGGCATCACGAAGAACGCGGCCGGCGAGACCGTGCTCGCCGCCGGCAAGGGCTCGATCCTGCCGGTGATCTTCTTCGCCGCGCTGGTCGGCTTCGCGATGGTGAAACTGGGCGACAAGGTCGCGCTGGCGCGCAAGCTCGCGGGCGAGGCCAGCGACATCTCGATCCAGCTCACCAAATTCGTGCTGGAGATGACGCCGCTGGGCACTTTCGGCCTGATCGCCGCGCTGGTCGGCGCCTACGGGTTCGAGAAACTGCTGCCGCTGGGCAATTTCGTGCTTGCGCTGTACGTCGCCTGCGCGCTGCATATCGTCGTGGTCTACGGCGGCCTGCTGCTGGCGCATGGTCTCAACCCGCTGAAATTCTTCCGCGGCGCCGCGCCGGGCATGCAGGTGGCGTTCGTCAGTTCGTCGAGCTTCGCGTCGTTGCCCTCGTCGCTGCGCAGCGTCACCCACAACCTCGGTGTCGACAAGGATTACGCCGCGTTCGCGGTCCCGCTCGGCGCCAGCATCAAGATGGACGGCTGCGGCGCGATCTACCCGGCGTTGTGCGCGGTGTTCATCGCCCAGTACACCGGCATGCCGCTGACGCCGGAGCAGTATCTGATCGTGATGATCGCCTCGGTGCTCGGCAGTTTCGGCACCGCCGGCGTGCCCGGCACCGCCACGGTGATGGCGACCGTCGTGCTCAGCGCCGCGGGCTTGCCGCTGGAGGTGATCGGTTATCTCTACGCGATCG
Source organism: Lysobacteraceae bacterium (assembly GCA_041919595.1). Classification (GTDB taxonomy): domain Bacteria; phylum Pseudomonadota; class Gammaproteobacteria; order Xanthomonadales; family Xanthomonadaceae; genus Lysobacter_I. The sequence goes on along the minus strand of JAYRTK010000019.1, from coordinate 5,843 downwards.
ACCGGGTGCTCGACATGATGCGCACGATGACCAATGTCACCGGCCAGATGCTGGTGCCGGTGCTGGTGGCGAAGCAGACGGGGTTGCTGGATCCTGCGGTGTACGAGCGGGCGTCGAGCAATGTGGGGATCGAGGAGGCGTCGTAGGGTCTGCCCCGGATTCGATCCGGGGGCGGGGCTTTGACCCGCCATTGCGGCGTACCCGGCGGCTGGCCCGCTTGCTCACGACGCGGGTGAGCGATGGGCTGTTGCGAACGCCCGGAATCTTTTCCGCGCTGGCGCGCGGGTCACTTTCTTTTTGAAAAGAAAGGTGACCAAAGAAAACACTCAGGTCCAATTCAAATCTGCCGTCGGACGACCAGTCGGGATTTTTCGACAAGACATCCGTGTCTTGTCGAAAAACGGCAGACATCCTGTCTGCCGCCCTCCGGGTCTCCGATTCCGGGATCGGCGTTGTCGGATCGATCATCGGGACGACGGCCTCATCGGAGGATGTTGCGTCCCATCACTTCGGCAAATCCTTCCCCCGCCACTGCGCCACCTTCGCCGCGATCAGCGCGACGGGGATCGGCAACAACAACCCCAGCGCCGACACCCATTTCGGGTGTTCCGGCACGATCAAAATCATGCCGATCACGCCGCTCATCACGATGAGGGCGATGAGGAGGGCGGCGGTGCGGGGGTGCTTTGCGAGGCGGGCGGCGGTCCAGGCGCCGGTGAAGGTGCCGGTGGTCCAGGCGAGGACCAGCATGATCATGGCGCCGATGGGCGACTCCGCGATGATCCGTGCGAGGTGTTCGGGGTTCTGCGGGTCGAGGCCCGCGGGGGGCGGAAACAGGGCGTGGTCGAGGAATTCGAGGCAGAAGATCGTCAGCCACATCACGATCGCGCCCAGCACGAGCCCCAGCAGCGTACGGCCCATCGTCGTTCCCCGCGTCGATTCCGGTCGCCGAAGCATGGGCCGCGCGCGGGCGGGCCGCAAGACCGGGGCGCTGGCTTCCGGAAACGCGAAGGGCCGCTTGCGCGGCCCTTGCAGAGGTCCCCGGAGACGGGCGCGTTACTGCGTCGCGACCCGGCGGGCCTGGAAGAACTTCTGGCTCCAGTAACCGGTGGCGAGGTTGGCCACTTCCACGTCCTTGCCGGTGCGCGGGGCGTGAACGAACTGGCCGTTGCCGATGTAGATGCCGACGTGGTCGACATGCTTGCCGCGGCGGCTGAAGAACACCAGATCGCCCTCGATCAGTTCGTCGCGGTTGCGGATCATCTCGCCGACGTTGGCCATGTCGCGCGAGATGCGCGGCAGTTCGATGCCGAGGGTGTTGCGGAAGACATAGCCGACCAGACCGCTGCAGTCGAAGCCGGACTCGGGATTGGTGCCGCCCCAGCGGTAGGGCGTGCCTAGCAGCGCCAGCGCGCGCTTGAGCATGGTGCGGATGCGGCCTTCCTTCGGCGCCTGGGCCGTGGCCTCGACGACTTCGCCCGGCACCTGCGCGGCGTTGAACACCGCGCGCATGTCGCGGGCGAACATCAGGCTGCGGCCGGGGATCGAAAGCGGATGGTTCAGGGTGACATCGGCGACCGGGCCCAGGAGGCCGGTCGAGGCGTCCATCGGGTCGTGGCCGGCATCGGCCGCGAACGCGGGAAGACTGGAGAGGGCGAGCAAGCCGGCAAGCACGTAACGGCGGGTGCCGTGAAGGCTGCGGTGGATGGCGGAGGGGCGGCCGGAGCCTTGGGCTGGGGTCGTCACGCGTCATGCACTTTGCGAAAGGAGCCCGCAGTGTGCCCGAGCCCGGCCGGCGGCGGGTTCAGATTTCGTTAGACCCGGCCCGGAACCCGCCCCGAAAAAGTGACCCGGTTCGCGGAACGGGATATCCATACCCCACCGAAGGTCAGTCCAGGACCCGCTTGGCGCCGGTGTAGTGGTCCCGCCAGTAAGGGCCGTCGAGCCGGTCGAGCCGGACCGTGCCGCCGGTCCGCGGGGCATGCACGAAGCGCCCTTCGCCGATGTAGATGCCGACATGGGTGACCTCGCCGCGGCTGCCGAAGAAGACCAGGTCGGCCGGGGCCAGGCGTTCCGCGGGGATCCTCGGGCCCTGGATCGCGGCCAGTTCGCGCGAGGTCCGCGGCAGGCGCAGGTCGAGCATGTCGCGGAAGACGTAATGGACCAGACCGCTGCAGTCGAAGCCGCTGTCGGGGGTGTTGCCGCCGTAGCGGTAGGGCGTGCCGACCAGGCCGATCGCGCGCATCAGGATGGCGTTGGCGGCCGCGGGGTCGCGGGGCGTGGCGTCGATCCGCTCGCGGGCGGGCGGCGGCGGGCGGCGGACCTGATCCGGGCCGCCGCAGCCGGCGAGCGCCAGGACCAGCACCACCGCCAGCGCGACGGCCGGGACGGCCGCGCGGGCCGCGGCGACGTCCCGGCGCAGGCATGGCGCCGGGACGGTGGAGCACGGATAATGCGCGGCCTTCATCGCGGCATCTTGGCCGCATCCGCGGCCGGCGATCAAGCCGGCCCCTGCCGCCGACCGCGGCCAGACCCTCTGCAGACATTGACCATGAAAATCGAGAAAGACCGCGCTGTCCGTTTCCACTACACCGTTGGCGAAGTCGGCCAGCCGGCCACCGAAAGCTCCAACGGCGGCGAGCCGCTGTCCATCCTGATCGGTCACGGCAACATCATTCCGGGCCTGGAAAAGGCGATGGAAGGCCGCGAGGCCGGCGACAAGTTCGAGGTCGACGTGCCGGCCGCCGAGGCCTACGGCGAGCGTCGCGAGGGTCTGACCCAGCGCATTCCGAAGAAGCATTTCGGCGAACAGCGCCTGATGCCGGGCATGCAGGTGGTGCTGCAGACCAATTTCGGTCCGCGCGCGGTGACCATCGAGAAGGTGGGCATGAGCGTGGTCGACGTCGACCTCAATCACCCGATGGCCGGCAAGGCCCTGCATTTCGATATCGAGATCGTCGATGTGCGCGAAGCCAGCGCCGAAGAGGTCGAACACGGCCATGTGCACGGCGAGGGTGGCCATCAGCACTGATCCGGTCGATCGGATCGGGATGCCCCAACGGCCCGCGCGAGCGGGCCGTTTGCGTTCCGCGCGCGACGTCGCGTTTCGCCGCGGGCGTCGCCCTGCGATGATCGCCGGAGACCATCCGCCTGCCGGGCCATCGCCCGCTCGGTCATGTCGAGGAGCCTTTCCATGAGCGGATCCCCGCCGCTGCAGCCTGTCGCCGCCGCCGAACGCATCGAAGCCATGGATGTGCTGCGCGGGGTCGCGCTGCTGGGCATCCTGCTGATGAACATCGAAGCCTTCGTGGGGGCGCCGACGAGCGCGCTGACCGGGCTCGATCCGGCGCTGGGCGGTGCCGACCGCTTCGTCGACGCGGCGATTGTCCTGCTGGTGCAGGGCAAGTTCTATCCGTTGTTCTCGCTGCTGTTCGGAATGGGATTCGCGGTGATGATGGCGCGCGCGAACGCCGCCGGACGGCCGTTCTTCGCGCTGTATCTGCGCCGGACCCTGGCGTTGCTGGCGATCGGTCTGGCGCATCTGCTGCTGGTCTGGTCGGGCGACATCCTGACCGTCTACGCCGTGATCGCGCTGCCGCTGCTGCTGGTGTTCCGCAGCGTGCCCTGGCGGCAATTGCCGTATTGGGCGGCCGGGCTGTATCTGCTCAACCTGCTCGCGGTGTTCGGCCTGAACGCGCTCGGTTCGGTGGCGCAACTGGAGCCGACGCTGGCCGCGGAGATGGACCGGGCCCTGCAGGTGCAGGCCGTCGAGATGCAGCGCCTGTTCGAGGCGGAGCGCGCGGCCTATGGCTCCGGGGGGTACGTCGATGCGGTGCTCCAGCGCGCGCGCGACGCGCAGGCGATGCTGCCGATGATGCTGTTCGTGTCCGGACAGGTGCTGGCCATGTTCGTGCTGGGCGCCTGGTTCGTGGGCAGCGGTGCGATCGCCCACGCGGCCGGGTTCCCCCGTTTCTATCGCTTCCTGCGCTGGATCGCGCTGCCGCTGGGGCTGGCGCTGGCGCTGGTGTCGTTCCGGATGGTGCCCACGCTCGAATACGACCGGCTCGATGCGAGCGTCGGTGCGGCATCCGCCCTGGCGCTGCTCGCGGCGTTGCCAATGTGTCTGGGGTATGTCGCCTGGATCCTGCGCGGGCTGGATTCGGCGCTGGCACCGGCGTTGCGCTGGGTGGCGCCGGCCGGCCGCATGGCGCTGACGAACTATCTCGGCCAGTCCGTCGTCTGCACGCTGATCTTCTACGGCTACGGCCTCGGGTACTTCGAACGCCTGCCGCGCGCCTGGCAGGTGCCGTTCGCGATCGGACTGTTCGCGCTGCAGGTGCTGTGCAGCCGCTGGTGGCTGGCGCGCTTCCGTCACGGGCCGATGGAATGGCTGTGGCGCGCGGTGACCTATCTGCAGTGGCCGCCGCTGCGGAGGACGGCATAATGGGTCATCTCCCTGCGATGTGATCCCGGCCGATGTCTTCGACCACTGATGTCCTGATCGCGGGCGGCGGCGTCAGCGGCCTGGCGGCGGCGCTGGCCCTGCTCGAAGCCGGTCGCGGCGTGCATGTGATCGAGGCCGCCACGCTCGGCAGCGGCGCGTCGCACGGCAACTGCGGCACGATCACCCCGAGCCACGCGCCACCGCTCGCCGCACCGGGCACGCTGACGAAGGCGCTGCGCTGGTCGTTGACGCCCGACGCGCCGCTCTACATCCCGCCGCGCTTCGATCCGCTGCTGTGGGGCTGGCTGCTCGGTTTCGCCCGCCGCTGCAATGTGCGCGACTGGGAGACGAGCGCCCGCGGCAAGCACGCATTGCTCGACGACTCCCGCCGCCGGCTCGGCGACTGGGTCTCGCGGTTCGGGCTGGACTGCGAGTTCGTCGAATCCGGCGAGGATTACGTCTTCCGAGACGCCCGCGCCTTCGCCCATGGCCAGCACGAGCTGCCGCTGTTGCGCGCACTGGGCGTGGCGGTGGAGGCGATCGACGGCGAGGTCTATGCAGCGCAGGAACCCGCGTTGAAGCCCGGTGTCGCCGGCGCGCTGCGGTTCTCCGGCGATGCGGCGTTGCGTCCCGACCGCTATCTCGCCGAACTGGCGCGCGCGGTGCGCGAACGCGGCGGCGTGATCGTCGAAGGTTGCGCGCTGCACGGCCTGCGCGAGGACCGCGAGGGCGTGATCGCGTACACGCACCATGGCGAAGTGCGCGCGCGCAACGCGGTGCTGGCGCTGGGCGCATGGTCGGCGAAGTCGGCAGACGCATTGGGCCTGCCGTGGATGAAGAAGATCATCCAGCCCGGCAAGGGGTATTCGATTACCTACCGCGCGCCGGACCGGGTGCCGAAACGGCCGCTCGTGCTGCGCGAACGTTCGGTCTGCGTCACCGCCTGGAACGACGGCTTCCGGCTCGGCAGCACGATGGAGTTCTCCGGTTTCGACGACACCCTCAACGAACGCCGTCTCGCCGCGCTGGAACGCGGAGCGCGCGAATACCTGCACGAACCTGTCGGCCCGGAAGTGCGCGAGCGCTGGTACGGCTGGCGGCCGATGAGCCGCGACGACATGCCGCTGATCGGCCGCGCGCCGGGCCTGCGCCGGGTGTGGATGAACACCGGTCACGGCATGATGGGCGTGGGCATGAGCGCCGGCAGCGCCCAGTTGCTCGCGGACATGATGGCCGGCCGTTCGCCGGCGCTGGATCCCGCGCCCTATCGTCCGGAACGGTTCGCATGAACGCCGCCGCGGCGTCCCGGCTCGCGTCCGCCTATCCGCTGCTGGCCGAGCTGTCGCCATCGCTGCGTGAAGCGGTGACGGCGCAGGCCGGCTGGCACGAATTCCGCGAT
>JAYRTK010000018.1:6289-20799 GCA_041919595.1 Lysobacteraceae bacterium | reverse complement strand
CTTCTGGAAGGTGCCGTCGGTTTCGCCGGCTTCCAGTTCCTTCAGGCGGGCGACCGACTGCTTCACGGTGCGGAAGTTGGTCAGGGTGCCGCCCAGCCAGCGCTGGGTCATGTACGGCATGCCGCAGCGTTCGGCTTCTTCCTTCACGGTGTCGCGCGCGCTGCGCTTGGTGCCGACGAAGAGGATGACGCCGCGCCGCTGCGCGATGCCCGAGATGAAGTTCATCGCGTCGTTGAACAGCGGGACCGTCTTCTCGAGATTGATGATGTGGATCTTGCCGCGGGCGCCGAAGATGTACGGACCCATCTTCGGGTTCCAGTAGCGGGTCTGGTGGCCGAAATGGACACCGGCTTCCAGCATCTGGCGCATGGTGATCTGGGGCATTGCGAAACTCCGGGTGATGGAACCGTCCGCCGGGACAATGAAGGCGGTGCGCCCGCAGGGCGGGACGCGGGGTTCCGGGGTTGGGCCTCCCCGACGCGCCGTTTCCAGATCCCTCGTGCGTGACGAGGAACACCCCGGAACGGGATTGTGCGACGGGTGTGGATTCGGCGATGGCGTTCGCCGTGGACGGTCCGCGGGCACGGGGCCTGCGAAGACGCGGGATTGTAGCCGGTTCGCCGGGACGGGGCAAACCGCGGATGTCCGGGTGCCGGGCCTTCGCGGCATATGGAAAAGCGCATAACACGCTCTAGTAAGTGATCGTCACCGTGATCGTGTCGCTGTAGCTGCCCGCCGGCACCGATTGCGGCGCCGGGATGCGGCCGTGGACGGTCAGCGACTGGGTGGTGCCGGTGCCCGTGCCGGTCACCGTGTCCGTGCCGATCGTGTCGCCCCAGCGCACGGTGCGGGCGGGGGTGGTGTAGAGCTCGTAGGTCACGTGGTCGCTGCCGGCGCCGCGGCGCATCCGGCGGGTGCCGCCGCTGGCGTTGAGGCCGTCGTCGAGGCCGACGTTCCAGGCCGTCCGGCCGGTGCAGGTCATCGAAAAGGTGGTGTCATGGTCGACATCGGCGGTGATCAGGCCCGGAATGGTGCCGAACGCGAGGTCCGACACCGCGTAGGCCCGACATTCGGCCGGCACGTCCGCGGCGGCGGTGAACGGGAAGGCGTTGCCGAAGCTGTTGCCGCCGTCGCCGCCGCTGGTGCAGGAGGGTGGGTAGGTGGCGGTGCCGAGCAGGGTTTCGGCGTAACGGAAATCGATCGACGTGTAGGCGCCGGTGAAGGCGTTCGCGTAACTGCCGGCGGTGAATGTCTGCGCCGGGATGCGGCCGTAGAGCGTGATCGACAGGGTCTGGCTGCCGCCCAGCACCGGGACGGCGTAGTCGAAATCCAACTGCGCCGGGTTGGGTGCCCCGCTGGTCCCCAGCGCGCCCCAGACCTGGGTGCGCGCGGCGTCGGTGTAGAGCTGGAACTGCAGCGGGTCGGCGAAACCGTTGAGCATCCGACGCGGCGCGACGTTGCCGCCGCCACTGGCGCCGTCGGTGATGCTCAGGCACATCCGCACCTTGGCGTTCGCCAGCAGCGACAGCCCGAAGGTGTTGCAGGTGACGTCGAAGGTGACCGCGGTATCGGTGGCGCCGGTGGTGGATACGGTGCCGAAGGCGAGCGTGGTCGGGCTGCTCGCCGAACAGTCGGTCGCGGCCTGCGCCGACGGCGCGGGCAGCAGCGCGTTGAGCGCGAGCGCCAGCAGCAGGGCCAGCCGATGGAGGAGGGCGGACCACGACGGACGAGGGCTCATGGCGCCTCCGGAAGGCAGGTCAGCGGACCGATCCGTGGAATGACGTCGTCGGTTCGCGGCGCATCGAAGGCGATCCGGCAGGCGCCGTCGGGTGTTCTTACACGCAGGATGTTGTGCGGCTGCAGCGCTTCGAGATAGGCCTCGCCGTCGTGCCCGACCATCGCCGCGTCGCCGCCCTCCGGCTGGACCGTGCTGCCGATCGGCAATGGTCGGCCGGTGGCGTCCTGCAGCACGAGCACGGCCGCGCGCAGGGGCGCCAACTCGAAGCGCACGCGCACGCCGGCGCGGGTGCGCGGCGTGGCGATCCGGTCGATCTCGCCGATGCGCAGGTTCGCCGGCAGCGCCAGCGGGTCGATCGACAGCTTGTTCCGCTGCCAGGCGTTCAGCCGCGTCACCAGCAGCGTCCCGTCCGCGCCGGTGCGGCCGATCATGCGGTTCTCCAGCTTCACCGGCACCCCCGCCACGCCGTCGGTGGAGACCACGGCGAAGGCATCGTCGACCTGACGCGCGATGTAGGCGTGTCCGCCCATCAGCACCAGTGCGCCCGCAGCGTTGGCGTAGGCGTCGGCACGCCCGTCGCTGCTGGCCAGGCCCAGCCCGAAGCGGCCAGCGTCGGTGATCCAGGCCGCTTCGGCCAGCCCACCGCCGCCGGTGTCGCCGCCGCGCGCCTGCACCCGCCAGCCGAAGCCGCCGTCGCCGGGCACCGGGCGGGCGATGTCCGCCACGCCGCTGTCGCGGGTGCCGTTGCGCTGCCACGCCGCGCTCGCGCGTGCGCCGGGCAGGGCGACCGAGAGCCCGAGCGTGGCGCTTCGGTCGCGGTGGTCGTCCAGGTTATGGTTGAACGCGAGGTACGCAGTCCAGCCGCGCGAAAAGCTGCGCGACCAGAACGCGCCGGCATAGCGCGAGGTCTCGCCGGCGCCCATGTCCAGCTTCACGTAGGTCAGGCTGAGGTTGCCCAGCGCGTGCGAGGTGTGCCCGGCCAGCACGCGCTGGCTGGTGCGCGCCGGCAGCGGGCCATAGCGCGAGGCGACGTCGCGGTAGTCGCCGTGGCTGCGCTGATGGTCGACGGCGACGTTGAAGTGGCCGTTGTTCCACTGGTACGAGAGCGACGTCCGCGTGCCGGTGCCCGTGGGCGCGGTGCTGCCCGCCGCCGCCGCGCCCAGTACGCCGCCGCGGCCCAGCAGCCAGACGCCGCCGGCACCGGCGTTGGTCACGCCCGCGGTGCCTTCGGCATGCGCTTTGAACGTGAAGCGGTCGCTGACACCGAACCGCAGCGTGCCGCTGCCGACGAGGTCGCCGGCGTACGAGAACGAGCGCAGCCCGTAGTCCTCGCGCACCGTGCCCACCGACAGCGACCAGTCCGACAATCCCTTCGCCAGCAGTCGTTGCGTGGCGTAGAACGGCATGTCCAGCATGCGGGTACGGCCGTAGGCGTCGGTCACCACGATCCGCGCCATGCCCGCGCCGTTGAGGCCGGGCACTGCGCTCAGCTGGAACGGTCCGGCCGGCAGTTCGCCGCCATACTGGCGCAGGCCGTTGACGTACAGCTCGACGCTGGACGGCACCGCCGCCTCGCCCAGGAAGGTCGGCAGCGGCGCGGTGATGCGGTAGGGCTGCAGCGCGAAGTTGCGGCCGATCGTGATCCCGCCCATCCGCAGCGGACGGGTCCAGTCGAGGAAACCGCTGTAGGTGTCGCCCAGGGTGAGGTCGACGGCCGACGCCGGGAACGACCGCGTCCAACGCGTGTCCAGGCGCACGCTGTCGCCCTGCCAGCCATGCGCACCGTCGGGGCGCGAGGTGCGCAGCACCGCGACGTTGTCCAGCACGCCATCGCCGACGCCGAACAGCCGCGTATCCAGAGTCGCGACCAGGTTGTCGCCGCCGCGCTGGCGGCTGGCGTCGAGGTCGTAGTTCACCAGCAGCCCGGGCGGGCTGTCGCCTGGCACCGGCACGCTGTCCTCGGGGCGGTTCAGCACGGTCAGCGGCAGCGCCAGTTGCGCCAGCGGGGCGTCGATGTCGAGCCGCTGCGTGGCCTCGTCGTAGCGCACGACCACGCCGGGGATCTCGTCCAGCGCCCACGCGCGGTCGTTGTCGTCGTCGATGCGGAACCCCAGCAGCCGCAGCGTGCGCGCGCTGGCGAAGAAGCGATGCTCGTGCCGCACGAACGCGGCCAACACCGGCGTGCGCGAACGGTTGACGGTCACTTCCAGGTACAGCGGTTCGCCATCGACGTCGGGCGCGCTGCCCGCGATCAGCGCGGTTGCGCCGGCCGGCCACGTCGCCGTCGCGAACGCGATCGGCAGCAGGGCCTCACCGATCAGCCTCGTCCATTGGCAGTGTCTGCGCGACCGGTTCACCGTTGATCCTTGCCTGGAAGGCGCCGGAAGCCGGCGGGAGGGCGATCGCCGGCAGCGGCCAGCGACGGGTCTGCCCCGGCAGCACGTAGCCGGACAGGCCGGGCGCGATGGCGTGGCGGCGTCCGTCGGGGGTGACGTACTGCAGGTCCGCGACCTGGGCGTGCTGCCGGCCGGTGTTGCGCAGTTCCAGCGCCGGGCGACCGCTGGTCTGCACGCGGCGTGCGTGCAGGTCAGGGGAGGGCGGCGGGCCGTCGGCGGGCAGCAGGAAGACCGGGATCACGTACTGCAGCACGAAGCGCAGACCGCGCCGGGCGTCGTCGGGCACGGCCGAATCCGGCAATTCGTCGACGATCAGCCGGTAAGCGGTTTCCTCGCCGACCGGGGGCGCGCCGGGCCGGATCACCCGCACCAGTTGGCGCTGTCCGGGCGACAGCCGCAGCATCGGTGGGCTGACGAAGAGGTCGCGCGCCGGTTCCAGCCGGTCGACGCCGTCCACCTGCTGCCAGCGGAACACCCGGACCTGGCCGTGCAAAGGCGTGTCGCCGGTGTTCTCCAGCGTCAGTCCGCCGGCGTTCTGAGAGGCGGGGACGACCACCGAGGTCGGCGAGACCTGCAGGCTCGCGCCGTGGGCGGCGGCCGCGAACATCGCGGCCGCCATTGCCGCAGCGGAAGCCGCCGAGCGCCACGTCCGTGCGTGCCGCGCGTCCATGTCGGGGCGGCGTCGTCAGTAGGTGATCGTGGCCGTCACCACATCGGCGTAGCTGCCGGGCGGGAAGTTCGCGCTGGCCACCCGGCCGTACACCGGGATGTTCTGCACCGCGCCGTTGCCGGTACCGGTGTAGTCGTCGACGCCGGCCGTCGACCCCCAGACGTCGCCCGGGCCGCGCGCGGCGTCCCGATAGAGCTGGTAGGGGACGAGCGTTGCGCCGCTGTTCATGGCGCGGGCGCTGACGCTGGCGCCGTTCAGGCCGTTGTCCAGGGCGATGGCGTACGGGGCCGACGTCGTGCACTGCACGTTGAGCGCGCCAGCGGCATCGATGTTGGTGGCGGTGGAGGGCTGGGAGCCGAAGGCGACGTCGGTGGCGGCCGCGGCATCGACGTTGCACACCGCGGTGATCGTGACCGTGACGTTGAACGTGGTGGTATCGGCGGCCAAAGCGGGACCGGCGGACAGTGCGAGCAGAGCGGAGGCGAAGATCGAAAGACGGCTGGTGTTCATTGCACGTTCTCCCTGTGAGCGGCACGACGTGTGATGCCATGGAAATTCTTGTGCATGAATCAACGCATTTGAAAGCGTTTTCGGATGAGTGGTTTCATCGATATATTCAGGCTATCGCGTGGTTTTCCTGTTGGAGACGCCATCGACTTCAGCGTCGATTGACGACGCCTTTCGTCGCGTCCGCCATGCATCCTGCAACGCGTTCTCATCCGTTCACATTCGTTCGTCCGACGATGTCCTCCATGCTTGTTTTCCGCAGGGTTCGAGGCGTGTCCGGCGGCGTCGCCGGTGCGGCGTGCGAGCCGGTCGTGGGCGCTCACGTCGCCGGTACCATTGACGGGGTGCATCGCGATCCGCCGATTCGGCGGTTGTCGGGAATGCGAGTCGTTCAGAAACGGTTGGAATCGGTGATAATGGCGGCATGCCCATGACCATCAAGACCCCGGACGACATCGAGAAGATGCGCATCGCCGGCCGCCTGGCCGCCGAGGTGCTGCAGATCGTCGCCCCGCACGTGAAGCCCGGCGCGACCACCGCCGATCTGGACCGCGTCTGCCACGACCACATCGTCAAGGTGCAGCAGGCGATTCCCGCCAACGTCGGCTATCGCGGCTTCCCCGCCACCGTCTGCACCTCGGTCAACAACGTGATCTGCCACGGCATTCCCGGGCCGACCAAGGTGCTGAAGGACGGCGACATCATCAACATCGACGTCACCGTCATCAAGGACGGCTGGCACGGCGACACCAGCCGCATGTACTACGTCGGCACGCCTTCGGTGATGGCGAAGCGATTGGTCGAGGTGACCCGCGAGGCGATGTTCCGCGGCATCCGCACGGTGCGTCCCGGCGCGACCCTCGGCGACATCGGCCGCGCGATCCAGACCTATGCCGAGGCCGAGCGGTTCTCGGTGGTCCGCGAGTACTGCGGCCACGGCATCGGCCGGGTCTATCACGAAGATCCGCAGGTGCTGCATTACTACACGCCGCACAGCGACGCCATCGTGCTCAAGCCGGGCATGACCTTCACCATCGAGCCGATGATCAACGAGGGCAGCCGCCACACCCGGCTGATGCCCGACGGCTGGACCGTGGTCACCAAGGACCGCAAGCTCTCGGCGCAGTGGGAGCACACCGTCGCGGTGACCGATACCGGCGTCGAGATCCTCACCCGCCTGCCCGGCGACGACAACGAACTCTGATCGCCATGCACGCCGCTGCCCCCACTTCCGCGGACGGCAGTTCCCTTCCTCGCACGCCCGACGGCGATCCCGCCTGGGTCGCCGCCGCCCGCGCCGCGCTGGCGCATGCCGACGCCGAGCTGGCCGCTCGGTTCGATCGTGGCGAAGAGGTCGACGCGCTGGTCGCGGCCCGCGCATCCGCGGTCGACGCGCAGTTGCGCGCGGCGTGGGCGCGCTGTCTGCCCGTCGACGCCGGGTTGGCGTTGTTCGCGATCGGCGGCTACGGTCGCGGTGAACTGTTTCCACAGTCCGACATCGATCTGCTGGTCCTGGGGGACGACATCGCGCAGCAGGCGCAGCGCGACGCGCTGTCGCGGTTCCTCGCGGTGTTGTGGGATGCGGGGCTGCAGGCCAGCCAGGCGGTGCGTTCGCCCCCGCAGTGCACCGAGGCCGCCGCCGACCAGACCGTGCTGACCGCGTTGATGGAGTGGCGTGCGCTGGTCGCCGACGCGTCCGCGCAGCAGGCGCTGCGCGAGGCGATCGCGCCGGAACGGGTCTGGCCGCCGCAGGCGTTCTTCCAGGTCAAGGTCGAGGAACAGCGCCAGCGCCACGCGCGCTTCGGCGACACCTCCGACAATCTCGAACCGAACCTCAAGGACGGCCCCGGCGGGCTGCGCGACATCCAGACCCTGCGCTGGATGGCGCAACGTCTGCTGGGCAGCGGCAATCTCGAATCGATGCTGGTGTTCGGCCAGATCGGGGCGGTCGAATTCGACACGCTGGAGCGGGAGCGCAAGGCGCTGTCGCGACTGCGCTTCGGCCTGCATCTGGTGGCCGCACGTCGCGAGGAGCGATTGCGCTTCGATTATCAGAAGCTGCTCGCCGCACGTCTGGGGCATACCGACGATGCCGACAATCTCGCGGTCGAACAGATGATGCAGGGGTTCTATCGCAGCGCCGCGCGCGTGCTGCGGATCAACGACCGTCTGCTGCAGCGGTTCGAGGAGCAGCTCGAAGGCGAGGGCGAGATCCTGCCGCTGGACGAACATTTCGAACTGCGCCGGGGCTATCTCGCGGTGCGCGATCGCGCCTGGCTGCAACGCGGCGTGGCCGAGATCTTCGAGATGTTCGGCGCCTGGGCCGCGCATCCGGAAAGCCGCGGCCTGCATTCGATGACCGCCTGGGCGCTGGCCGAGACCCTGACCCGGATTCCCGCCTATCACGAGGCCGATCATCTGCTGCGCCAGCAGTTCCTCGCCCTGCTGCGCGGGCCGCAGCCGGTGAAGGTGCTGGAACGGATGGCGAGGCTCGGCGTGCTCGGGCGCTGGATTCCGGCGTTCGCGCAGGTGTCGGGGCGGATGCAGTTCGATCTGTTCCACGTCTACACCGTCGACCAGCACACGCTCGCGGTATTGCGGAATCTCGCGATTTTCGCCGCAGGCGTGGCCGATGAGCGTTTTTCCACCGCGCACACGGTCTGGACGTCGCTGCGCAAGCCGGAACTGCTGCTGCTCGCGGGGCTGTTCCACGACATCGGCAAGGGTCGCGGCGGCGATCATTCCGAACTCGGCGCGGTCGATGCCCGCGAGTTCTGTCTCGCGCACGGGCTGTCCGAAGCCGATACCGCGCTGGTCGAATGGCTGGTGCGCAAGCATCTGCTGATGTCGGTGACCGCGCAGAAACAAGACATCACCGATCCCGAGGTGATCCATCGGTTCGCGGCGCAGGTCGCCGACCGGCAGCGTCTCGATCATCTCTATCTGCTGACCTGCGCCGATATCGCCGGCACGTCGCCCAAGCTGTGGAACGCCTGGAAGGACCGGCTGCTCGCCGATCTGCATACCGCGACACGCTTCGCTCTGCGTCGCGGTCTGGAGCATCCGGTCGCGGCCGACGAGCGCATCGCCGAGAACCAGGCCGCGGCGCGCGAATTGCTCGCAGGCGACGGTTACGATCCTGCGCGGATCGATGCGCTGTTCGACCGCATGCCGGCCGAGAATTTCCTGCGCAGCCGTCCCGACCAGATCGCTTGGCAGGCCGCGGCGCTGCATGGCGCCGAACCCGGCGCGACCGTGGTGCGGGCGCGGCTGTTGCGCGATGCGGGCGGCGGCTACGAAGTGTTCGTGCACACGCCCGATCGCGACGGCCTGTTCGCGGCGATCGTCATCACGCTCGATCGTCTCGGGCTCGCGATCCTGCAGGCGCGCGCGCTCGATGGCCCGCAGGGCACGATCTTCGATACCTTCCACGTGCTGCCGGGCGATCCGCAGTATCCGCCGGCGGTGGCGCAGATCGAGGCCGCGCTGCAGCGGGCGCTGGCCGGCGATCTCGACCGGCTGTTGCCCTCGCGACGCACGCAGCCGCGGCATCTGAAGCATTTCCGCATCGCGCCGCGCATCGGGCTGGAGCCCGCCGCCGATGGGCAGCGCACGCGCCTCAGTCTGATCTGCACCGACCGCCCGGGCCTGCTGGCCGACGTCACTCATGTATTGCGCCAGCAACGCCTGCGCGTGCACGACGCGCGGATCGCGACCTTCGGCGAACGCGCCGAGGATCTGTTCCTGATCTCGCGCGCGGACGATCTGCCGCTCGATGCGCTCCGATGCGACGCGTTGTCGACCGCGCTGCGCGCCGCGCTCGACGCCGCTGCCGCCTGATCCCTTTTCCTTCCGGAATCCGCTCGCCATCTCATGAACGATCCATCCATCCAAGCCCTGCAATCCCTCATCGACGACGCCTGGGCGCGTCGCGCCGACCTGTCCGCGGAAGAGCTCGCCGACCGCGTACGCCCGGCCGTCGATCGCGTCATCGGCGGTCTGGAGACGGGCGAATTCCGCGTCGCCGAACCTGGCGATGGCGGCTGGACGGTGAACGAGTGGCTCAAGAAGGCGGTGCTGCTGTATTTCCGCACCCGGGACATGCAGGTGATCGACGCGCAGCCCGCGCCGTTCTGGGACAAGGTCCCGTCGCGGTTCGAGGGCTTCGACGAAGCGCGGTTCCGCGCGCTCGGCGCACGCGTGGTGCCGGGCGCGATCGCGCGCCGCGGTGCGCACATCGCGAAGGACGTCGTGCTGATGCCGAGCTTCGTCAACATCGGCGCCCATGTCGGCGAAGGCACGATGGTCGACACCTGGGCCACGGTCGGCAGCTGCGCGCAGATCGGCAAACACTGTCACCTGTCCGGTGGCGCCGGCATCGGCGGCGTGCTCGAACCGCTGCAGGCCTCGCCGACGATCATCGAGGACCACTGCTTCATCGGCGCGCGTTCGGAAGTCGTCGAGGGCTTCGTCGTCGGCCATCACAGCGTGATCGGGATGGGCGTGTTCCTCGGCCAGAGCACCCGCGTCTACCACCGCGCCACCGGCGAGATCAGCTACGGCTCGGTGCCGCCGGGCAGCGTGGTGGTGTCCGGGCAGTTGCCGGCCGCCGATGGCTCGCATTCGCTGTACTGCGCGGTGATCGTCAAGCAGGTCGACGAGAAGACCCGCAGCAAGACCTCGATCAACGAGTTGCTGCGAGGCCTGGCGGAGTGAGCGCGGAGCAAGCGTTCACGGCTCCGCGGTTTTTCCGGCGCCGGCCGTGCCATCGACCCGGGGCCGTCCGATGAAAACCGAACGCCTGTCGGAGTCCGAGTTCGCCTCGCGGCTCTACGGACGCCTGGTGATCGTCGTCCTCACCAGTCCCGCGGTGGCCGGACTCCTGTCCATGACCGGCCTCCGCGGCGGGTCGCTCATCCTGTCCACGCTCGCGGGCATGGTGGTGGTCGGCATCGGACTGCTGCTGTGGGACCGTGCCCGGCTTCCGTTCGAGGATGTCGCGGACGAGGTCAACCTGTTCGGCGAACTGCTGACCGTGCGCAGACACCGGGACGTCGAAAAGATCCGGCTCCGCGATCTGCTCTGCGTCGAGACCTTCCGCGTGAGCCTGTCGGTCCAGGCCTACCTCTGCGTGCGGAGTCCGGACGGCGGTTCGCGGCGGATCCGTTTCACGCCGAGGTCGCAGGGACGATGGCATCCCGACGCCGAATTCGCCTGCATCGGCCGGCTGGACCGTGCGGTGGCCGAGACCGATCGCCATACGCCGATGTCCGCCGACGCGCTCGATGCGGACATCCCGGCGAACGTGCTGGCGCTGCGCGGCGGGACCCCGCTGTCGGATCCGGAAAGCGGCGCCGAGCCGTCGTGGCATCGGTTCGCGCTCTATGCGACGATCGCGCTGATCCTGGGGCTCGCCGCCGCCGTCTCGCAGCGCTTGATGCCCTGGGGGCCCGCGATCGCCGTCTGACTGTTCGCGCTGTTCGTCGGTCTCGTGCAACGGAACCGGGTCACGACGGGCCGGATCTGCGCGAAAGAGGTCTACCTGCGCGACGATGCCCTGTTCGTGGAGCATCCGAAAGGCGCCGAGAAGGTCGACCTCCGGGACGTCATCGGCTACGAGATCGTCTATCGCCCGCCGCGGGGCGGCGGGCGCCGCCGGGGGGTGCCGATCCCCTATCGACCCTTGCTGGACATGTCCAGCGCGTACAGCGAACTGGAACTCCGTCTGGCGCGCCCCTGCGCGTTCGGCGATAGACTGCGTTTCCGCCCCGATCCCCGGCTGTACGAGGTCTTCGACGGCCTGGGCGGGCTCGTCGTCGCGATGGCGCGACTGGCCAGCCGGGCACGACGCATCCAGGGCACCTCATGACCACACTCTACGGCCTCGCCAACTGCGACACCTGCAAGAAAGCCCGCAACTGGCTCAAGCGGTTCGGCATCGCGCACGAGTTCATCGATTACCGCGACAACCGGCAAACGCCCGAGACGCTGGTCCGGTGGAAGGACACGCTCGGCGGCTGGGAGTCGATGATCAACAAGTCCTCGACGACCTGGCGCCAGTTGCCCGACGCGCGCAAATCGCCCGGCTCCGATGCCGAGTGGAAGCTGCTGCTGAAGGAATACCCGCAGCTGATCCGGCGGCCGGTCGTCGTGACCGACGACGGCACCGTCACCCAGGGGTTCAGCGACAACGGCTTCAAGAAACGCTTCGGAGTCGGCTGATGTCCGATGTGTTCGATCTCACCCGCGACCTGATCGCGCGTCGTTCGATCACCCCCGAGGATGCGGGGTGCCAGACGCTCATCGCCGAACGTCTGCAGCGCGCGGGTTTCCGCTGCGAACACCTGCGCTTCGGCCAGACCGACAATCTCTGGGCCACGCATGCGGGACAGGCCGGGGATGGCCCGGTCCTGATCCTGCTCGGGCACACCGACGTGGTGCCGCCGGGGCCGGTCGAGCAGTGGACCCGCGATCCTTTCGAGCCTTCCGTCCGCGACGGCCATCTGTATGGTCGCGGCGCGGCCGACATGAAGGGCAGCGTGGCCGCGTTCGTCGTCGCGCTGGAGCGCTTCGTCGCCGCGCATCCGGATCATCCCGGCACCGTGGGCCTGCTGCTGACCTCGGACGAGGAGGGCGACGCCATCGACGGCGTGCCGAAGGTCGCGAACCTGTTCCGCGAACGCGGCCAGCGCATCGACTGGTGCATCACCGGCGAGCCGTCGTCGAAGCAGACGCTCGGCGATCTGCTGCGCGTCGGACGTCGCGGCACGCTGTCGGCGACGCTCACGGTCGAGGGCATCCAGGGGCACGTGGCCTATCCGGACAAGGCGCGCAATCCGATCCATCAGGCGATGCCGGCACTGGCTGCGCTCGCCGCATGGCGCTGGGACGAAGGCTACGAGAACTTTCCGCCGACGAGCCTGCAGATCAGCAACATCCACGCCGGCACCGGTGCCAACAACGTCATTCCGGGCGAACTGCAGGTGCTGTTCAATCTGCGCTACAACCCGACCTGGAGCGCGGAGCGGCTCGAAGCCCAGTGCGATGCGATCCTGCGCGCGCATGGTCTCGAATATCGGATCCGCTGGCATCGTGGCGGTGAGCCGTTCTACACCCCGGACGGTCCGCTGCGCGCGGTCGCGCGCGAGGTGCTGACGGCCTTCGCCGGCAGGCCGCCGGAGGAAAACACCGCGGGCGGCACCTCGGATGCGCGTTTCATCGCGCCGCTGGGCGCGCAGTGCGTCGAGATCGGTCCGGTGAACGCCAGCATCCACAAGGTCGACGAACACGTGTCGGTGGCCGATCTCGAACGACTGCCCGACCTGTATCTCGCGATCATCGAACGTCTGCTGATGCCGCGATGAGCGCGCTGCGCGCGTGCCTGACGACGCTGTGCCTGCTGCTGCCCGCAGGCTGCGGGCGCGCCGCCGACGGGCATCGCGCCGAAGATCGCCGGCGCATCGAATGAGTCGGTGCGCATCGGCTGGCGGTCGATGTCCACCAGTCCGCCGGTGATGCGCGCGCAACCGCGCGCCGTGCGGTGCCGATGGTGCATGGCGGCGGCCGCGGGCGATCGCGGTGAATTGCGCGATCTGGTCGCGATGGCCGCGCTGTGACTCCGGTCGCATCCCCGGCGTCGCGGACCGACGAGTGGCCGCGGTCGGGGCTTGCCATCGCCGCGATGGCCGGGTTAGGGTGGACCCATGACCCGCCGCACCCTCAATCGCAACGGCCTGAACAACCGCAACAACAATTGCGGAAACACCGTGCGCGCGAGGCGAAACGGCGACCAGGCATAAGTTCCAGCGACACCGCCCAGTCCCCGAAACCCGCGCCGAAAGCGCGGGTTTCGCGCTTCCGGCTCCCGAAAACCTCCAGGAGCCTCTCCCATGTGTTCGATTCTCGGTGTGTTCGATCTCCGTGCGGGCGCCGATCTCGGCCCGCTGCGACCGCTCGCGCTGTCGCTCTCCGCCCGCCAGCGTCATCGCGGGCCCGACTGGTCCGGCGTGTATGTCGAGCCGCGAGCGCTGCTGGTGCATGAGCGCCTGGCGATCGTCGATCCCGCCGGCGGCGCGCAGCCGTTGCTGTCCGCCGACGGCGACCTGGCGCTCGCGGTCAACGGCGAAATCTACAACCACCGCGCGCTCGAAGGCGCGCTGCGCAAGCCCTATGCGTTCCAGAGCGGTTCCGACTGCGAGGTGATCAACGCGCTGTACCGGGATGGCGGCGATATCGGCGCCTGGCTCGATCGTCTCAACGGCATCTTCGCCTTCGTGCTCTGGGATCGCGCCGCCGGCCGATACCTCATCGCCCGCGATCCGATCGGTGTCTGTCCGCTGTACTGGGGGCACGATGCCGACGGCCGGCTCTGGGTGGCCTCGGAAATGAAGGCGCTGGTGCGCGTCTGCGACGATGTCGCCCAGTTCCCGCCCGGTCATTACTTCGACAGCGCGACCGGGCAGTTGCATCGTTACTACGAACGCGCCTGGCGCGATTACGCCGCCACCGAAGGCGTCCAGACCAGCGCGCGCGAACTGCGCGAAGCGTTCGAGGCCGCGGTGCATCGGCAACTGATGAGCGACGTGCCCTATGGCGTGCTGCTCTCGGGCGGACTCGATTCCTCGCTGGTCGCCGCCTGCGCCGCGCGCTTCGCCCGTCGTCGCGTCGAGGATGGCGATCAGACCGAAGCGTGGTGGCCGCGCCTGCATTCGTTCGCGATCGGCCTGAAGGGATCGCCGGATCTGGCCGCCGCCGAAGTCGCGGCGAAGGCGCTGGGCACGGTCCATCACGGTTTCACCTACACCTTCGAGGAAGGTCTTGATGCGTTGCCCGAGGTGATCCGCCACATCGAGACCTGCGACGTGACCACGATCCGCGCGTCGACGCCGATGTTCCTGCTGGCGCGGCGGATCAAGGCGATGGGCGTGAAGATGGTGCTGTCGGGCGAGGGCAGCGACGAGGTGTTCGGAGGGTACCTCTATTTCCACAAGGCACCGGACGCGCGCGAGTTCCATGCCGAGACGGTGCGCAAGCTCGATGCGCTGCACAACTACGACTGCCTGCGCGCGAACAAGTCGATGATGGCCTGGGGCGTGGAACCGCGGGTGCCGTTCCTCGACACCGAATTCCTCGACGTGGCGATGAAGATGGATGCGCAGGCGAAGATGGCCCGGCCGGGGCCGCAGGGCGGTCGCAGCAT
>JAYRTK010000018.1:0-6279 GCA_041919595.1 Lysobacteraceae bacterium | reverse complement strand
GAACAGTTCAGCGACGGCGTCGGTTACGGTTGGATCGATGGCCTCAAGGCGCATGCCGAGGCCCATGTGAGCGACGCCGATTTCGCCGAGGCCGAGCGTCGTTTCCCGATCAACCCGCCGCAGACCAAGGAAGCGTATTTCTACCGGCGCATCTTCGAGCAGCAGTTCCCCGGCGACGCCTGCGCGCGCACGGTGCCGGGCGGCAAGTCGATCGCGTGCTCGTCGCCCGCGGCGATCGCCTGGGATGCCTCGTTCGCGAACGCCGCCGACCCGTCGGGTCGCGCGGTGGCGGGGGTGCACCAGGCGGCGCTGGGAAGCGCATGATCCGTCCGCAGGAGGACCTTCAGGTCCGAGATTTCCCGGCCTTTTCCGTGCACATCGGGTAGCGCTCGGGCCTGAAGGCCTTCCTACGGCCGACCGGCGGCGGGCGCGAGCTTCAGGGTGTACACGGTCTTGCCGGGCAGGAACGGCGTCGGCCGACCATGGACCCAATCGTCGTGGCCAGCGCCCCAGAACGGCGACAGGAAGTGTCCGCTCTGGCCGCCGGGCATGTGCGCGATGCCTTCGGCTTCGCGGCCGGGCGAGACGACCATGCGTTCGGAGGCGCCGAAACTCGGGCCCACCACCCGCGGCATGCCGCCATCGCCGGCGAGGCGGTCCGGCGGCATGCACAGCAGACGTCGACCGACCAGCGGAATGGCCTTGGCCAGCGGATGGCAGATCGCGGCGGTGTTGCGTTCGCCCCAGGTGCGTTCGGACAGCGGTCCCTGCGCCTGCAGTTCGTCGCGGACTTCCTTCGCGGCGTCTTCCAGCAGCGCGTCCCAGCTGGCGTACTTGCGCGAGAGCAGATGGGCCGGGCGCTGTTCCAGCAACGGCCGGACCACGCCTTCCAGTTGCTGGAAGGACGGCATTTCGAAGGCGTCGCCCAGCGCGGCATGCGCGGGCGCGGTCAGGCCCTCGGCGATGCGCTCATGCACCGCGAGTCGCCACGCGCGCACGATGCGATAGCTCACGGAGTCCGGACTTGCGCGACCTTCCCAGCGTTGTGCGGCATCGGCCAGCGCGGTCAGTGCCGGTGTCTTCGCACGCGTTGCGGCGGTGCGGAGCAGGCCGTGCCATTCGCCGAGGAAGACCGCCCGATCGTCGAGCTGCACCGCCAGCAGATCGCGCTCCGCGAAGCGTTCGCGCGCGCGCAGATCCTCGCGGACCTGATGCGCGCGCGCGCCGAAGGCGTAGCCGCCGTCGCCGACCAGCGCGAGCGCATCACCGTCGACCGAGCGGTTGTTCGCGTTCCACAGACGACCGTCGGCCGGATCGGTCACCCGCGGCGAACGATCGGTCGCGATGCTCCAGGCCGCGCAGCCATCGCCCTCGCCGGGCAGCGCTGGATCGCAGCCCGCGCCGCGCATCGCCAGTGGTCCGATCAACCGCCATGCGATGCGACCGCTGCGGTCGCCGGCCAGCATGTTCTGCGCCGGCATCGCGCTGCGGTCGGCCAGGGCCATCACCTGGTCGAGATCGCGCGCGATCGCGAAGTCGGTGAGGCCGAAACTCAGCGCGCCCGGCTGGTGTCCGTTCCAGCGCAGCGAGAACAGGCGGTCGCCTTCGCGATGCAGCACCGGGCCCCAGGCGGTCTCTTGGATCTCGAACGCGACCGGCGCGGCGCCGGCGACGCGGATGGTCTCGGTGCGGGATGTCGGTTTCACGCAGTCCGTGGCTGCGTTCGCGGCCTTCGCGCAGACGGTGTCGATGCGCCAGTCGGCGGTATCGATATAGCTGTTGGTGAAGGCCCAGGCGACGTGGGTGTTGCTGCCGACCACCATCGCCGGCAGGCCCGGCAGGGTGAATCCGGTGATGTCGACCTTGCCGTCCGGCGCACGCGCGTCGGGATAGCGCAGTCGTGCGCGGAACCAGATGTTCGGCGCGCGCAGACCCAGATGCATGTCGTTCGCGACGATCGCGCGGCCATCGGCGCCGAGCGCGCCGGAGACCGCGAAGTTGTTGCTGCCGGGGACGATGTCGTCGGCGGCGACGGCATGACGCTCGCCGGGCGGGCTGGGCAGCGTGCGCAGATCGATGTCCGCGGCGCCGGGCAGGCTCGCGTCGCCGCGCGCATCGCCCTGCAGCGGCGCATCCCAGCGCGTGCCGTCGCGGGTCAGCAGCGTGTACAGGGCCGGCGGCAGATGCGGACGCATGCGCCACAGCGCGAGTTCGTTGCGGTTCTGCGCGTCCTGCAGATCGAAATACATCGCGAACCCGGCGAGGGCGGAGTCCGCTTCCTGCCATGGCGCCGGCGTCTGGCGCAGCAGCAGATAAGGCCAGGGACGCACGCGCAGCGCGGCGAGACCGGCGTTCGCGCCCTCGGCGTAGGCCTTGAGTTGCGGGCGTTTGCCATCGGCCATCGCGGCGAGATCCGCTTCGACCCGGGCGCGCATGCGATGCACGCGCTGCGCCTTGTCCTTGTCGATCGCGATCGCACCGAACAGCTCGGACAGCTCGCCGGCGGCCATGCGCCGCATCAGATCCATCTCGAAGTAACGCTCCTGCGCGTGGACGTAGCCCAGCGCGCGCATCGCGTCGGTCTCGTTCGCCGCGTCGATGGTCACCGTGCCGTTGGCGTCGCGCTGGATCGAGACCGGCGCCGACAGACCGTCGAGCGCGAGGTCGCCGTCGAGCTGCGCGAGACTGCCCTGCAGCAGCCACCATGCGGTGCCGCCACCAACGACGACCAGCGCGAGCAGGAGCAGGGCGATGCGTTTGAGCCACGTCTTCATGCGGGACGCCTGTCGGTTCGCATCCGGGATGCGGAAAGAGGGAGAAGCGGGCGACGCCGGCTCCGGCGGTCAGCCGGCGCGTCGCTGCAGACGATACACGCAGGTCTCCAGCGCGGTCACGCCTTCGTCGATGAAGCCCTGCTGGGTGGCCAGGATGTCGCGGCGTTCGAGCAGGTCGACGATCCAGTCGCGACCGAAGCGCGTGCGGACTTCGTCCTCGTCGACGCGGAAGGGCGGCCCTTCCTTTTCGTGTTGCGGGTATTCCAGGGTGATCATCAGGCCGCGGCAGCCGGTGGGCAGGCGCGCGTACAGCGTTTCGGCGTAGCGTGCGCGCAGGTCGTCGGGCAGCGCGATCACCGCGGCGCGGTCCAGCACGGCGCTGCAGGCGGCGAGCGCGGCTTCGTCGAGGGCGAAGGCATCGCCGAGGATCAGTTCGATGTTCCCGGCACGATGATGCAGGCCGTAACGGCTCTCGACGATCTCCGGCTGCAATCCGTGCTCGTCGAAGAACTGCGCGACCGCCAGCGGCGAGAGTTCGACGCCGAGCACGCGATGACCCTGCGCCGCCAGCCAGACCATGTCCAGCGACTTGCCGGCCAGCGGCACGAAGACGGTGTCGCCGCGTGCGGCGCCGATCGCCGGCCAGTGCTTCTGCAACAACGGTGTCGGCTCGGCCTGATGGAAGCCGATGCGGTTTTCCTGCCAGCGCTGGAGCCAGAAGTCCGGGTGCATGGGCTACTCGACGCTCAGACCATCGACTTTCTGCCAGCCGCGCGGCAGCAGGCCACCGCGGCTGCCGCGGGCGCCGAGATAGGGGTCGAGCTCCTTGAACGAGAGCGACATCGTGCGCGCGCCGGATTTCACCGACAGCGTGCCGCCCGGCGGCACCACCGCGATCGCGACCACCTTCTCGGTGCCGCGCTTGGCCTTGGGGATCTCGATGATCTTGTTGCCCTTGCCCTTGTCGAGTTCCGGCAGCTCCGCCAGCGGGAACGCCAGCAGATGACCGGCGCTGGTGACCGCGACGATCCGGTCGGCATCGACATTGCCGGCCTGCACCGGCTGCAGCACGGTCGCGCCGGGCGTGAGCGAGAGCATCGCCTTGCCGGCCTTGTTGCGGCCGGTCAGGTTCTCGAAACGGGTGACGAAACCGTAGCCGTGCGAGGAGGACAGCACGAAGCGATCGTCGTTGCCGCCGGAGGCCATGGTCTGGAACCCCGTACCGGCCGGCGGCGAGAAGCGGCCGGTGAGCGGTTCGCCGTTGCCGCGCGCGGAGGGCAGGGTGTGCGCGAGCGCCGAATAACTGCGGCCGGTGGCGTCGAGGAACGCCACCTGCTGCGTGCTGCGTCCCCGCACCGCGCACAGCAGGCCGTCGCCGTCGCGGTAGCTGAGCGTCGACGGGTCGATGTCGTGGCCCTTGGCCGCGCGGATCCAGCCCTTTTCGCTGAGCACGATCGTCATCGGTTCGCTGGCGACCAGTTCGGTCTCGTCGATCGCCTGTGCGGCTTCGCGCGCGACCAGCGGCGACATCCGCGCGTCGCCGAATTTCTTCGCGTCGGCGAGCAGTTCGTCCTTGATCAGTTTCCGGAGTCTGGCCTTGCTGTCGAGGATCGCGACGATCTTCTCGCGTTCCGCTTCCAGTTCGGCCTGTTCGCCGCGGATCTTCATTTCCTCCAGGCGGGCGAGCTGTTTCAGTTTGGTGTCGAGGATGTACTCGGCCTGGTCCTCGCTCAGCCCGAAACGGGCGATCAGCGTGGCCTTGGGTTCGTCCTCGCTGCGGATGATGCGGATCACCTCGTCCAGATCGAGGAACGCGATCAGCAGGCCGGCCAGCAGGTGCAGGCGGCGGTCCACTTTTTCGAGGCGATGCTTCAGCCGGCGGGTGATGGTGTCGGCGCGGAATCCCAGCCATTCCGACAGCAGCATCTTCAGGTGCTTGACCTGCGGACGTCCGTCGAGGCCGATCACGTTCATGTTGACGCGATAGCTCTTCTCCAGATCGGTGGTGGCGAAGAGATGGCCCATCAGCTGTTCGACATCGACCCGGTTGCTGCGCGGGATCAGCACGATGCGGGTCGGATTGGCGTGATCGGATTCGTCGCGGATGTCCTCCAGCCACGGCAGCTTCTTCGCGCGCATCTGCTGCGCGATCTGTTCGATCACCTTGCTCGGACTGACCTGGTAGGGCAGCGCGGTGATCACGATGTTCTGCTGTTCCCGCACGAAGGTGGCGCGGGCGCGCACGCTGCCGTGTCCGGTTTCGTACATCGCCTGCAGGTCGGCGATCGGGGTGATGATTTCGGCGGTGGTCGGATAGTCCGGTCCGCGCACGTGTTCGCAGAGGTCGCGTACCGTGGCGTCGGGGTCTTCGAGCAGACGCACGCAGGCGCTGACGATCTCGTTGAGATTGTGCGGCGGCACGTCGGTGGCCATGCCGACCGCGATGCCGGTGGTGCCGTTGAGCAGCAGATGCGGCAGGCGCGCCGGCAACCAGGTCGGTTCTTCGAGGGTGCCGTCGAAGTTCGGATCCCAGTCGACGGTGCCCTGGCCCAGTTCCCCGAGCAGCACTTCGGCGATCGGCGTCAGCTTGGACTCGGTGTAGCGCATCGCGGCGAACGATTTCGGATCGTCGCTGGAACCGAAGTTGCCCTGGCCGTCGATCAGCGGGTAGCGATAGGAAAACGGCTGCGCCATCAGCACCAGGGCTTCGTAACAGGCACTGTCGCCGTGCGGGTGGAACTTGCCGATCACGTCGCCGACGGTGCGTGCCGATTTCTTCGGCTTGGCCGCGGCGTTGAGCCCCAGTTCGCTCATCGCGTAGATGATCCGGCGCTGCACCGGCTTCAGGCCGTCGCCCAGGAAGGGCAGGGCGCGGTCCAGGACCACGTACATCGAGTAGTCGAGATAGGCGCGTTCGGCGTATTCGCGCAACGGAATCTGCTCGAATCCGTGGAAAGCGGGGCGGAGCGTGTCGGGCATGTCGGGGCGCGGCAGGGGAAAGCGGGCATTCTAATCGGTTCGTCCAAGGGCCTGCGGCCACCGTGCGGGCGTCTCATGTCCTGCAACGGCGTCCGGATACGTTTAGGCTGCGGGCGCGGATGGGTCGGGGATTGAGGACCCGCCCGTTCCGCCCCCATCCACGGCCGGGCCGGGAGCGTCCATGAGGGGCTTCCGGGAGCGACCGTGGCGCCACCGGTGGCGCGTCGTGCAGGAGATGCGATCGCGGACAGGCCCCCGCCTGACCACGATCGCGGAGGCGCGCACCGCCAGCCCAACCAATTCCTCTGGGAAATCTCGAATGAAACATGGAATCCGCACCAGGCTCGCCCTGGCCTGCGCACTGTTGTTCGGCACCGTGGGCGCCGCCCATTCCGCCACCCTCGTCACCGACTGGAACGATCAGGCCCTGCAGGCCGTCCGCGCGACGCGGATGGCGCCCCCGATCTTCGCCCGCTCCGCCGCCATCGTGAACACCGCGATGTACGACGCCTGGGCCGCTTACGAC